>JBATUU010000023.1:0-5591 GCA_049671385.1 Ornithinimicrobium sp.
GTCCACGCCAAGCCGAGCCGCATACTCGAATGTCCCTACCCGCAGGTGACTCGTAGCGACTCTGGCCAGCACCGCACCCGGCTCTGCGCGCTCCCGAACGACGGTCTCGCCGGTGGTGATCACCGACAGGGCCCGAGCAGTCGGGATACCCAAAGCATGCATCGCCTCGGCAATGAGGAATTCGCGCAACATCGGGCCAAGCGATGCCTTGCCATCACCGCCGCGAGCAAAGGGGGTGCGTCCAGAGCCTTTGAGGTGCAGGTCGACCACCTCGCCGGTCACGGTAGTGATCTCGCCGAGCAACACCGCTCGTCCATCACCCAGTCGTGGTGAGTAACCGCCGAACTGGTGGCCGGCGTATCCCATCGCGATCGGCGTCGAACCCTTGATCTGAGCAGCACCGGAGAGCACCGCAATGCCTTCATCGGAGGTCAACCAGTCGGTGGCACCGACCAACTCATGCGCGAGAGACTCATTGATGGCCATGAGTTCGGGGTGGCGTGGGATGTCGGGAGGCCACTCGAGGCTGAGCTCGGGTAGTCGCGTTCGGAAGCGATCGTCCAACTCCAGCAGCCGAGCGGAGCTGGGACTCATGAGTGCCCTGCGTACATCGAGGGTGGCACGAGTGACCAAGGGAAGGTCATGACGGAATGTCCTCCTGTAGCCGGGCGCGAATGGTGGGCTCGAAGCCGGACGCAATGGCTGTATACCCCGCGTCGTTGGGGTGGAAGAAATCCGCAGCGAGCAAACCACGCCACGACGGGGGACCCGTGACTCGGAGGTCGGCAAGGCGTATCCGCCCGGCTGTTGCGGCACGTTCCAGGTGTGCGTTGGCGCGGTGAGCGGCGTCGGGCGGCTGAGTGAGGGCGGCAACAACGGACCCGGGTGGCACACGGTCGACGAGCTCGGAGTATGCCTGTGGCAGCTCCGCGCGAAGGGCGCGGCCGGCGAACAGGTCGTTTGAGCCGACCATCACCGTGACAAGGTCCTCGACCCGCGGCTCGAGGGCTGCGACCACGGCGAGTTGCTGGTCGAGCACGTCCCGAACCCGAGCCCCCGTGGCACCCAAGTTGAGCACCTGCAGTGGGTGGCCGCTGGCTTCCAGCCGGGTGGCTAGCTGACCGACCCAGCCTGCGTCGTGCCGTGAGGCGCCGATACCGAGCGACATAGAGTCGCCAAGGACGACCCATCGGCGGCCCGGTGAGTTCAACGACCGCAGATTGTGGGCGTGCCATGCGTCGGCATACGCGTCGACCTGCCCTTGGACATCTGCCACACCGGGCAGCAGGGCGCTCAGGGCGCGCACCGTTCTACCGGAGGCTCGACCGGTCCGATTCGTATAGGAGAACGGCACGTGAGTCACGACCACATCTTGCCTGCTAGCCCCACCTGATCAGCGCCGGCCCGGTGGGCGCAATCTCCTGACGCGACTGCCACTGTGAACCAGTGTCTTGGCAGCGACAACAGCAGGACCGGCCATGGGGAGGTGGTGAGTGCGTTTTCTGCGCAGCCGAGCCCTGTCTTGCAGCCTCAAAGGTTCTACGGCCTGCTCGACAGCGACCAGAATCGATCCACGTAACAGCCACAGCGAGGTCTCCGCCCGCGCATCAACCATGAGGAGATCGGTCAGGATGGCTCGTGCCTCACCGCTTGCCTCGAGGCTGGCTGCGAGAGTGCGATCAATCTCCTCGTCTAGACCGTCCGCGTCGGCTTGCAGCAGTTTGCCGAAGCCGTCAACAGAGTCTGCGACATGCTCCAACAGCACCGCGAACGCCGCCCGGACGTCCTGGCCATATCCATCGTCTGAGGTTCTGACCCTGGGCGCCTCTTTGTGCATGGTGAAGTACATCGCTCGCACCGCAAACAGTGAACGATCGAGGGCCTCGAGCCCGCTGCGCAGGATGGGCTCGACCTGCGGCGCGTTGAACGACCGAGGGTTGAGGTGTCGCATCTCTTCCAAAGTGCTGACGGACTGGTGAGCACGATGAGCTGAGTCGGATATGTCGCGCACCCGGTCCAGCCAGGTCCCGACCTCATCGCGGGTGATCGGGCGCTGTGCCATCGACCAGCCCGCCTCGCGCAGGGTTTCGGCTTCTTGCCGGGCGACATCGGTTACTTGCTTGACCGCAGTCTCGATCGGCAATCGTGGCGGAAGGAGCAGGTTGAACGACATCCCGACCCCGGCCCCGATCAGTGTGGTCAGTACGCGTGTCTCGGCGGCGATCTCCTGACCGCCGACCGCCAGGATGAGCATGGCGCTGATCGGCGTTTCCAACGCCTGGTCGCCCAGTCGCAGAATGGCGGCAAGGATCAGCGACACCGCGATCACCATGGCCAGGGACCACCACGTAAGACCGGCCCAGGAAGACACGCCGATCGCTACCATCACGCCGGTGACGACCGCACCGACTCGGACGAAGCCCATCTTCAGGGATGAGCGCGCCGAGGTTTGGGTGACCAGCAAAGCGGTGAGCGAACACGTCAGATCCACCGGGCCATCGATGAGCAGAACTGTGATCACGTAGGAGATGACGGCGGCGGCGGTGAGCCGGGAGGTCGCGATGAGCACGACCTTGAGCGGCTGTTCCAGGCCGAATCGTCCTCGCAAAGGTGCGGCTACAGCTGCGATCGAGCGCCTGATGATCCTCACCGCAGACTCTCCCCTCAGTGGACTGCTCTGCTCCTGGCTGCACGCAGGATGCGAGCCGAGAACACTGCACCCACAGCATAGAAGTGAGCCGACCCTCTACAACCAAACAGCGGGCGCGGCCTTCGCGTTGTAGGCCGCGCCCGCTGTTTGATTAGGGCTTACCGCAGGCCGGGCTGCTCATGACCGGCGGTGTTGCGCCTCAGGCGTCATCCTTCTCCGCTTCCATGGCCGCGCTCTTCTCCAGGCCGAGGGTGGCTTCCATCTCCTCCAACGGCACACCCTTGGTCTCGGGCATGATCTTGAGCGTCCAGAAGGTCATCAAAATACCGAAGAAGAGGAAACCGCCGAAGGCGACGCCGCCGCCCAGGTTGCCTGCAATGGCCGGGAATGACCAGGAGATCGCGGCAGCAAAGGCCCAGTGCGTCAGGGCGCCGAAGGACTGGCCACGGGCCCGGATCGCAGTGGGGAAGATCTCGGCGATGAACACCCAGATGACCGCGCCCTGGCCGAAGGCGTGGACACCTACAAAGGCCACGACCATCGTGACGACGATGACGCTGGAGAATCCAGTGAAGCTTCCCTCGTACAAGAAGAACATCACGGTCAAGGTGCCAAGCGTGATGACGTAGCCAAAGGAGCAGACCTTCATCAGCCAGCGACGACCGACCTTGTCGATCAAATACAGAGCGCCGATGGTGGCAACCATGTTCCCCAGACCGACGCCGGCGCTGCTCAGGAAGGCTGCGCTTTCGCCCAGTCCGGCATCTTCAAAGATCGCCGGCGCGTAGTACAACACCGCGTTGATCCCGCCGAGTTGATTGAAGGCGGCAATAGCGAAGGCCAACAAGATCACTTTGCGGTGGGCCATGGTGAAGAACTTGACGTTGGGTGTCGCCTCGTCATCCTCCAGCGCACCCTCGATCTCGTCCCGCTGGAACTTCGCTTCTTCTTCGTCGGCTGACAAGCGGCCGATGATTTCGCGGGCTTCATCCTTGCGGCCAACAGCCATCAACCAACGCGGGCTCTCCGGCACGAGGAAGAGCAACAAGAAGAACGCTGCGGCCGGGACGGCCTCGACACCGAACATCCATCGCCAAGCAGTCTCCTCCGGAAAGATCCCGAGGATGATGAAGTTCGAGATATAGGCGACCAGGATGCCTACCGTGATGTTGAACTGGAAGAGGCCGACCAGTCGCCCACGATCCTTAGGTGGGGCAACTTCAGCGTTGTAGATCGGCGCGACGGCTGTGGCTGCACCGACGCCGACACCGCCGACGAAGCGGAAAATCATGAACACGATCCAATCGGTCGCCAACGCGCTCCCGAGCGCTGAGACCACATACAAAATGCCGATCGCAAACAGCACCGGTTTGCGCCCGTACTTGTCGGCTGGTTTGCCCAGCCCGGCGTATGCGGCGCCGATGACCGTTCCGATGAGGGCCGTCGCGACGGTGAACCCGAGCCAGAAGTCGGAAAGGTCGAAGACGCGGGTCAGGTCCTTCGTCGTGCCCGAGATGACAGCGGTATCGAATCCGAAAAGTAGGCCGCCGAGCGCAGCGATGATGGCGCTACGCAATACCAGAGGTTGCACAGTGAGCTCCTTTGCTCGTTGTCGCCCCGGGCCCTGCGGCCGGTGCAGCGTTTGATGGTGCTAACTAGTGATCTGCTAGTGGTCGTCGTGTGTCCCAGAGGTCGAATGCTTCAGTGAGGTGTCCTGGCTCCTGGGGGTCCAAGGTGACCGATCCCTGATGCGGGTCGATCGGGATGGACTGACCCACGCCACGGGCAGCCAGCAGAGCGGCGCCGAGCGCCGAGGGACTGCGTAGTTGGATGACCTCGACCTGGCGCTGCGTGATGTCCGACAGGAGTTGTGGGATCAAGGGCTGCCGTGCCCCGCCACCAGTCAGTCGGATGACATCACCGTCGTCGTCAAGCAGCGAGATTGCGCGGGCAAGGGTGAAGGCCACGCCTTCAACCGCTGCTCGCGCCATGTCCTCCCGGGTGGTCCGCGTGGTCAGGCCGACCCATGCTCCGGTGCTGGACGTCGATGCGATCGCTGCTCGCTCACCACTGAGGAAGGGCAACATGCTCACGCCGCCTGCACCCGGCTCGGCGTCCTTAGCACTGGCGAAGAAGTCATCCCAATCCATCGCCAACCATTGACGCACTCGCTCCAATGCCAAGCCTGCGTTCTGCACGGCTGCCATCGCATACCAACCACCGTCAGCATCTGCGAAGAGGTTGGTCTGCGGATCAGCGGAGGCCTGAGGCTGCGAAACGCCCATCGTGACTTGCGCGCCAGTTCCTAGGTTGATGTGGATCTGACCGGACCGTAATCCGCCACAGGACAACAACGCTGCCGCGGTGTCCGCTGCGCCGGTCACGAGGGCAACCCCGTCGTGGCCAGCAGCAGATAGTTCGACGGACTGCGCGACGACCTCGTCGCTGCTGTGTACCTCGGGTAGAAGGGTGTCCGGCAGGCCCAGATCGTCCATGAGGTCGCGGGCCCAGTCGTCGGCCACCACGTCCCAGAGCAAGGTGGCCGAGGCATCGCTGCGTTCAGTGACCGGCGGTCCACCCAGGGTGGTCCGGACATAGTCTTTGGGCTGCAAAGCACGAGTTGAAGACTTCAGCACGTCTGACTCGTGGGTGTTGAGCCAGGCAAGGATGGGGCCAGCCATCCCGGCGGCGATCGGATTGGCCAACCGGGAGCGGATGTCTGGATCCATGTCTCGCCACAGATCGGTCTCCTCGTGAGCGCGGCGATCAGGCCAGAGCACGGCCGGGCGAGTCGGCTTCCCATCAGCATCGATGAGGACCACGCCATGCATGTGGCCGTCGATCCCGAGCGAGACGACATCGTGACCATCGAGCGATGGCTGCAGCTCGCCCAAAACCGTATTGACCGCCTCCATCCACTGCCCCGGGTCCGATTCAGACC
>JBATUU010000024.1:0-2477 GCA_049671385.1 Ornithinimicrobium sp.
CCTTGGCGGGAGAGTCGGTTGACGTGTGGACCGCCTCGGGGGTCTTCTCCGCCGACAGCATCGACAAAGGCACGGCCATTCTGCTGCGCGCCGTTCCGGAGCCACCGCATCATGGGGTGCTTGTCGATGTGGGGTGTGGTTGGGGGCTACTAGCGTTGACGATGGCGAGGATGTCGCCGCAGGCAGAGGTATACGCAGTCGACGTCAATGAGCGCGCTCTCGATCTGACACGGCGTAATGCAGAGAGCCTGAGTGCTGGACGCGTACGCATCGCTCGACCCGAGGATGTTCCCGGCGAGCTGGCCATTGACCTGATCTGGTCCAATCCTCCGATCCGGATCGGTAAGTCAGCCCTGCACGAGTTGCTGCTGACGTGGCTTCCGCGCTTGGCTCCGGGCGGCACGGCATACCTCGTGGTCAGCAAGAACCTCGGCGCCGACTCTCTCCAGACCTGGATCGCGGGCCAGGACACGCGCTGGGAAGTCGAGCGATACGCCTCCGCAAAAGGCTTTCGCATTCTGCGTGTTCACCTGCCCAGCAGCACTCCCGCCGCCTAGGCTCACCCGCCCCGCCTTGCAAGCCAGAGGCTATGCGCTCGAAGACTCGACGGCCTTCAAGGCCACCGCGAGAAGGTCGGGCGCGTCGTGCGGCAGCCAGGTGATACGGGGGTCGGGACGGAACCACGCCATTTGCCGCCGAGCGTATTTGCGAGTCGCGATCGCGGTGTCACCTCGAGCTTGCTCGGCATCGAGGCGCCCATCGAGGTGAGCTAATGCCTGCGAGTAGCCCAATGCTCGCCGTGCCGTCGGGGAGTCCCGCAAACCGTTGGCGTCCAAGGCCTTGACCTCCTCCAGGAAGCCCGAGAGCCACATCCCATCGATCCGGGCTCTGATCCGCGCGTTCAGCACAGGACGATCGGCAGACAACCCGATCATCACCGCTGGCTCCACAAACTCCCGACGGGGCATCGAGGCGCTGAACGGTTTCCCGGTCAACTCAATGACCTCCAAAGCCCGAACCACGCGGCGCTGATTGCGAGCATCGAGCCTTGACGCCGCGACAGGGTCTCGCGCCGTCAACTCGGCGTGCAAGGCATCTGCTCCACGCTCGGCCAACGCGTTTTCATACCGGGCGCGCACCCGTGGATCGGTCGGCGGAATGTCCAACTGATCCAGGAGGGCTCGCAGATACAAGCCCGAGCCACCCACGACGACTGGGCGGTCCCCCATACTCCTGATCGCGGCCACATCGATCCGGGCCGATTGCTGGTATGCCGCCACCCGAGCCTCGTCAGCGATGTCCAGGACGTCGATCTGGTGGTGAGCGATCCCGCCGCGCTGCTGCTGGGACAGTTTGGCGGTGCCGACGTCCATCCCCCGATAGAACTGAGAGGCGTCAGCGTTGACGATCTGACCACCCAACTCAGCAGCGATCCTCACCCCGAGATCGCTTTTGCCCGTGGCAGTGGGCCCAATGACGGCCACGATCGGGCCGCTGTGCGCGGCGACAGGTGTGGTCGACCCAGCGGGCGCTGCGGGTGATCCATCCACACCGTGAGTCTGGCACGGCCATACTGAGGCCATGGCCGAGCGCACCAGCAGCGACGTGATTCAACTGCACGTGTTCTCCGACTCCACCGGAGACACCGCCTCGCGAGTGGCCCGAGCCGCAGCCGCCCAATATCGCTCGCACAACATCCGCATCGTGCGACACCCACGACTTTCCAGCCACGAGGGCGTTCGGGCGGTCCTGGATCAGATTGAGGGTGCAGACGGCAAGGCGGTGGTGTTCTCCACCGTGATCACTCCCGAGCTACGCACGTTCGTCACCAGCGAGTGCGCCGCCCGGGGCATACCTCAGGCCGAGTTGCTGGCCTCGGCCGTCGATGCCTTGACCGAAGCCACGGGGGCGGCACCGGACCGCCAGGTCCGCCCGGTCGGTGTCGGCGAGGACTACTTCGGGCGCATCCAGGCGATGGAGTTCTCGATCGCCAACGACGACGGCAAACTGCATCACCCACTGCGAGAGGCAGACATCGTGCTCATCGGCGTCTCCAGGTCGGGCAAGACTCCCCTGGCGATGTACCTGGGTTACCTCGGCTACCGGACGGCCAACATCCCGCTCGTGCCCGGCATCGCGCCACCGCGACAACTCTACGAAGTCGAGCGCCACAAGATCGTTGGCCTGACGATTGATCCCGAGCGGCTGCAAGAGATTCGCAGTCGGCGGGTCGTCGCCATGGGCTCGGCGCAAACCGATCGCTCCGGGTATGCCGACCTCGGCAAGATCTTCGCGGAGTTGGACGAGATTGCTGCACTACAACGCAAGTTCGGCTGTCCCGTTATCGACACCACGCAGTTGGCGCTGGAAGAAGCCGCGGGACGAGTCATCGAGGTGCTCGAGCGGCGCAGCCCCACACGTCGCTAGCGGCGCCGTTCGGGCACCGGTAACGTGGCAAGAGATATCTACTACTACCT
>JBATUU010000025.1:0-1505 GCA_049671385.1 Ornithinimicrobium sp.
GCTCCACCGTGCTCATCGCCGGGCCAACTTCGGATCCAGCGCATCACGCAGCCCGTCACCGAACAGGTTGAAGCCCAGCACCGCCAACGCGATCGCCGCTCCGGGGATGAGCGAGAGGTGCGGCGCCGACCGCAGCGTTGATTGAGCCTCCAGGAGCATCCGCCCCCACGAGGGCTGACCTGTCGGTGTGCCCAGCCCGAGGTAGGCCAGCGCGGCTTCGGCCAGGATCGCGATGGCGAACGACACCGACGCCTGCACGATGATCAATCCCGTCACGTTGGGTAGGACGTGTCGCCAGGCAATCGCGAGCGGACCGCGCCCAGCAGCACGCGCCGCCATGACGTAGTCCTGGCTGAGCACAGAGAGCGCGCCGGACCGGGTAATCCGCGCGAAGGCGGGCACGGTCGCGATGCCGATCGCGACCATCGCGATCTCGGTCGACCCGCCGTACAGGGCCGCGAACATGATCGCGAGCAGTAGCGCCGGGAAAGCAAGGAGGATGTCGTTGCCGCGCATCACTACCTGACCCAGCACTCTGGGCGCCATGGCCGCGAAGATGCCCAGCGGCACACCAACCAGCGCGGCGACACTCACCGACACCACCCCGACGAAGAGAGCAGTACGGGACCCGAGCAGGATCTGCGTGAAGACGTCGCGCCGGAACCGGTCGGTGCCCAACCAGTACTCGGCATTCGGTGTTTGAAAGGCGGGCGTGGCCAGCACCTTCATCCCCGGATGCGGCGTCCAGACGAAGGACACCAGGGCCATCGCGACGATCGTCAGCACGAGCGCGCCGCCCACGATCAGGGATGAGTTCAGCCTCGAGCGCCACGGCGGCGCCGCTTCGTCGCCGAGTTGCTCAGGCCCCTGACCCTGGGCGTTGACCTCGCTCATGCACCTGCCCCCGCTCGCAGGCGCGGGTCGATGACCACATACAGCGCATCGACCACGAAGTTGATCACCAACACCGCCGCGACCAGCACCATCACCACGCTTTGCACGGTCAACAGTTCGCGCTCGGCGACCGAGTCCAACAGCAGCGAGCCCAGACCCGGTATGACGAAGACACGTTCGATCACCACCGCCCCGATGAGCAGCCCGGCCAGCTGCAACCCGGCGACGGTCACCACGGGCACCGACGCGTTGCGCAAGGTATGCCGAAACACTGCCTGGATAGGCCGCAGCCCCTTGGCTTGGGCGGTCCGCAGATAGTCCTGATGCAGCTCATCGAGCACGGCGGAGCGCACATATCGGGCCAACACCGAGCCCTGCACCAACGCCAATGAGATCGCCGGCAAGGCAAGCTTGCCAAGAAAGCCCCAGGGGTCCTGCGCAGGCACCACCCAACCACCAGAATCAGCCCAGCCAAGGCGGATAGCAAAGACTGAGATCAGCAAGATCCCGGCCAGGAAGGCCGGCACAGCGACACCGATCTGCGAGGCCGCCGAGAGCAACACGCCATCAATGTGTCGATGCCGCATCGCCATCCAGGTGCCCACCGGGAC
>JBATUU010000026.1:0-3189 GCA_049671385.1 Ornithinimicrobium sp.
CTCCTGATCCAACAGGCTCTTGACCTTGCCAGCGGCAAGGTCGGTCAGCACGACACCGTGATCGGCGGTAGCGGCCTCCTGCGAGGTTGCGGTGTCGACATCGGTCTCCTGAACGCTCATGGCGGACTGTCCTCACTGCTCGGTAGCGATGGCGCTACACGGTTGACGTGTGCTCGTTGTTTCAACGTCGGGGCTCGCGTGGGTTGTTCCCGATCCCGGCGTCAAGACACCATCGTACGGGGCGCGCGTCGCAGACTCGCTCACAACAGGCTTGCCTCGTGGCACTCATCGCCTCAGCGAGGAGGCGGGGACCAGGTGCGCGCTACCCGCGCGCCGAACTGCTCCGGCCTCTCCCCCGGGCGCCTGGCATACGTACTGCCGATCCCGAGGGACATCCCCTCCCTGCGCCCGACCATCACCTCGTCGGCCAACAAAACCGCCGGCGCCGCCACCTCCAGAGCAGCTGCGGCGGCAGCGGCCACGACTCCCCCCGCGACGCTGTGCCAGTCGTAGCGACCGGTGACCAGAACAATGAGAGCCCCCGGCAGGCGATCCGTGACTGACAACTCGCTCAGGACGAAGGCTGCCCCGGGGATCGTGGAGGCACCCAGCAGTTGCAACGCATAACCTATGCCGCCCCCGACACCCGCCCCGGGAGTTCGTTCTCGGCGAACCGGCGCGCCGGTGAGCAAGTCCAATCGATCGTCCGCGGATGTTCTCAGCACAGCGTCGACGCTGTCCACGAAGGCACCGATGCGCGCCTCATAGGCCTGCGCGGTTGCGGCGTCGACTCCGCGCTCAGACTGCAGCGAGGCACTGGCTCCATTGAATCCGGTCAGCGCGCCGAGCGACGCGGTAGCCAGCACCAGGGTGACGGTTGACCACTCGCAAATCACCTGCGGCAGCCCAGCCAGGTCAGTGCCGGCACCCAGAGCGGCCAACAACCCCGCGCCACCGTCGTGGCAGGACACATCATTGCCAACCCCCACCACGATCCGATCGGCTCCGGTGGCGCGGGCAGCGAGCATCAGCTCGCCCACCGCTGCGCTGCTGTCTGCGATCGAGGGGGCCACGCCGGTCAAGTCGCGATGAGCCCCCACCACTTCGGCAACTTCGACGTACGCCGTGCCACCAGCCAGCACGATCTGCGCGGGCAGCTGCTCGCCGGTCGGTGCCGCGATCAGCACCGGCTCGGTACGCTCCGCGATCGCACCCAGTGCGTCGGTGAACCCCGCCCGACCGTCGCACACCAGGTACGTCTCAACGTCGTCGTGCGGGGCTTGCTCGGCCCAACCACCAGCCACTCCTCGGCCCAGCAACGAGCCGTCCGGGGCCTGACTCGCGCCGCGAGCGGGCCCGGGTTCGGCGATAACGACGACGCGCATACTGCCCTCAGTACCGCATGCGCATAGCGGTCTGCACCTGCTCCAACGTCATCACAGCGACCTCACGAGCACGCTCGTTGCCGCGCCGTAGCACCTGCTCCAGGTATGCGGGGTCGGCCGCGAGCTCGGCGCGCTTGGCCCGGATCGGGGCAAATCGCTCGTTGATCGCCTCGGTGGCCCTTTTCTTCAACATCCCCGATCCACCATCGCCGATGGAGGCAGCGATCTCATCGGGCTGCTCCTGCAACGCCAGTGCGGTCAGAAGCACCAGATTGGAGACCTCTGGACGGGTAGCCGGCTCGTAGGTGATCCGGCGATCAGAGTCGGTGACTGCCTTTTTGACAACGGCAGCGGTCGTGTCGGCATCCATCCCCAACTCGATCGTGTTGTTGCGAGACTTACTCATCTTGAAGCCATCGGTGCCCAGCAGGTTGGTGGCCGTAGACAAGAGCGCCTCCGGTGTCCGAAAGACGGGGTGGTCAGGATCCACTCGGCCGGAGCGTTCATCGAATCTGCGGGCCACCACTCGGGCCTGTTCGAGGTGCGGCAGCTGATCCTTGCCCACCGGCACCAGATTGGCCCGGCAAAAAAGAATGTCTGCGGCTTGGTGCACCGGGTAGGTGAGCAGCAGGCCGGACATCGGCCGACCACCCGTTGCCTCGGCCTCGGCTTTGACGGTCGGATTGCGACGCAACTCCGCGTCGGTGACCAACGACAAAAAGGGCAACATCAGTTGGTTCAGTTCCGGGATCGCAGAGTGCGCGAAGATCGTGGTTGCCTCAGGATCCAAGCCCACAGCAAGGTAGTCGGCCACCAAAGACATCACCCGCTCACGCAACGGCCCCACTGCGTCGCGGTCGGCGATGACTTGGTAGTCAGCGACCAAGACGAAGGTCTCAACACCCCGGCGTTGCAGCGCGACGCGACTGGCCAGCGTCCCGAAATAGTGCCCGAGGTGCAGGTTTCCGGTGGGTCGGTCGCCGGTCAGGATGCGGAACCGTGAGGGGTCCTCAGCAATCTCAGCCTCGATCTGGACAGAACGCGCCTGAGTGCGCAGCAGACTTGCATCGGAGGTCGAATCGGCGAGTGCCTCACCGGCAGTGGGATCGGCGGCTGGCGCGGCACTAGGACTAGAGGGGGGCATGAGGGATGAGCGTAGTTGCAGTGGCGAGACGCTCGAGCAATATCGCCTCCGCCAGACAGACTTTTTCGAACTCGGGCATGTGCAAACTCTCGTTGGCGGCGTGTGCTCGGGTGTCGGGGTCCTCAACGCCGGTCACCAGAATGGTGGCTTCGGGGAACTTCTCCGCGAAGGCTGCCACGAAGGGGATGGAGCCTCCGACGCCGATATCCACCGGGTCGACCTCCCAGGCATCGGCGAAGGCATGCCGAGCCTGGGCATACATCGGCCCAGTCGTCGTAGCACTGAATCCTGCGCCCATGTCGGAGCACTCGACCTCGACGTGGCACCCCCAGGGAACAAGCCTCAGGAGGTGGTCCCGCAACGCTTCATAGGCCTGCGTCGGGTCTTGGTCCGGGTGTATCCGCATCGACAACTCAGCCCGCCCCACCGGGGTCAGCAGGTTGGCAGCCCGCTCGACGCTCGGTGCGTCGATCCCGATCACCGTCATCGAGGGCTTGGTCCACATCCTGGACAGGATCGACCCGGTGCCCAACGGCGGTACACCCTCGGTGAGCGCGGAGTCGGCCCGCAGATCATCCTCGGTGTACGCCAGGTCGCTCGCCTCGCCGGTGAGCAGACCCGCGATGGCTACGTCACCGGCATCGTCGTGCAGTGTGGCCA
>JBATUU010000027.1:0-11023 GCA_049671385.1 Ornithinimicrobium sp.
CCAAGCGCCGTGACCTGGCGCCACTGATCCAGTTCAAAAAACCGGAGCTGTCACCGCGCCAACGACGCCTCACGTCAGCCTTGACGATCGATGACCTACGCACGATCGCGAAGCGGCGCACGCCCAAGGCCGCGTTTGACTACACCGATGGTGCGGCCGACGCTGAGGTGTCGCTGGCCCGGGCTCGGCAGGCCTTCGGCGACGTCGAGTTCAATCCCGCCATCCTGCGCGACGTCTCGCGTGTGGACACCTCGCGCACCGTGCTCGGCAAGCGGGCCGCGCTGCCGTTCGCAATCGCGCCGACCGGCTTCACTCGAATGATGCAGACCGAGGGCGAAGTGGCCGGGGCGAGCGCCGCAGCTGAGGCGGGGATCCCCTTCGCGTTGTCCACGATGGGCACGACCTCCATCGAGGGTGTTGCTGAGGTCGCGCCGAAGGGCCGCAACTGGTTCCAGTTGTACTTATGGAAGGACCGAGAGGCCTCGATGGATCTGGTCGACCGGGCTGCTGCAGCCGGATTCGACACCCTGGTGGTGACCGTCGATGTGCCAGTGGCTGGTGCCCGGTTGCGTGATGTCAGGAACGGGATGACGATCCCACCCTCGCTCACGGCGGGCACGGTCATCGATGCCATTCCCAGACCCGCGTGGTGGTTCAACTTCTTGACGACCGAGCCCCTGACATTCGCCTCACTGGATGCGTGGTCGGGCACGGTGGCTGACCTGATCGACACGATGTTCGATCCCAGCGTGACGTATGAGGACTTGGCCTGGATCCGTGATCAATGGCCGGGCAAGGTGTCCGTCAAAGGGGTGCAAAGCGTGGCCGATGCGGCCAAGCTCGCCGAGCTGGGCGTTGATGCGATCGTGCTGTCGAATCATGGGGGGCGCCAGTTGGATCGAGCGCCGGTGCCCTTCTACCTCTTGCCCGAGGTGGTAGCCGAAGTGGGTTCGGACCTCGAAGTTCATCTGGACACCGGCATCATGTCCGGTCAAGACATCATCGCTGCGCTCGCCCATGGGGCGCACTTCACCTTGATCGGTCGGGCCTATCTCTACGGCCTGATGGCCGGTGGCAGGCAAGGCGTCGATCGGAGTATCGAGATCCTCAGGAGTCAGATCGAGCGCACGATGGCATTGCTCGGCGTCGAGACTCTCGACGAGCTTGAACCCGGCCATGTGCGGCAGATGCGCCAACTGACAAGGAGGTCTTGACCATGCTCCGCGAGTCTGAGCACTCGACGCCGTCCGCTGACTTGCTGGCGCGGCACCGCAGCGTGATGCCGCAGTGGATGGCGCTTTACTATGACGAGCCACTGACGTTGGTGTCAGGGCGCGGCCGGCACGTCACCGATGGTCAGGGGCAGACCTATCTGGACTTTTTTGCTGGGATCCTGACCAACGCCATCGGGTACGACATCCCGCAGATCACGGATGCCATTCGCAGTCAGCTCGACACCGGCCTGGTGCATACCTCCACGCTCTATCTGATCGAGCAACAGGTGGCGCTCGCGGAGCAGATCGCGGAACTGTCGGGAATCGAAGACGCCAAGGTCTTTTTCACCACTTCGGGCACCGAGGCCAACGAGGCGGCCCTGCTGATAGCCATGAACAAACGGCGGTCTCATGAAGTGCTGGCGCTGCGCAACTCCTACCACGGTCGTTCCTTCACCACGATGGGTATCACCGGCAACCGCGGCTGGTCCGCGTCGGCCCACAGCCCGGTCAACGTGTCGTACGTGCACGGCGGCTATCGCGCTATCGCGCCCTTCAACGATCTGTGCGACAAGGACTACATCGAGGCGTGCGTTGCGGACCTGCGCAGTGTCCTGCACACCGCGACCTCAGGTGACGTGGCGTGCATGATCGTTGAGCCCGTGCAGGGTGTCGGCGGTTTCACCATGGCACCCGACGGCCTCTTTGCCGCGTTCAAGGAGGTGCTCGACACCTACGGCATCCTGCTCATCTCCGATGAGGTGCAGACTGGCTGGGGGCGTACCGGTGAACACTTCTGGGGGATCGGTGCCCATGGGATTACTCCCGATGTGATGACCTTTGCCAAAGGGCTCGGTAACGGACTGAGCATCGGTGGGGTCGTCGCACGCGGTGACGTGATGGACTCGCTCACGGCCAACTCGATCTCCACATTCGGCGGCAATCCACTCTCGACAGCTGGGGCCAAGGCCGCGCTGGACTACCTCCTCGAGCATGACCTGCAAGGCAACGCCGCCAAGCTCGGCGACTATCTGATCAAGGCACTGCGAGACATAGGTGAACGGTGCTCGGTCGTTCGCGAGATTCGAGGCAAAGGTCTGATGATCGGCATCGAGCTGGTTGAGCCCGACACGTCCGTGCCCTCACCGGCTGCAGCAACCATGGTGCTCCAGGAGGCGCGAGACAGGGGGCTGTTGGTCGGTAAGGGAGGTCTGGGCGGCAACGTCGTGCGACTCGCCCCGCCAATGACTCTGACGGCCGACGAAGCAGACGATGCGCTCGTTGCCCTCGATGGGGCGCTCGTTGCGACTGCGCAGCGGATGTCTCGATGAGCGCTGATCTGTCACAGGACCGGTGACGATACGTAGACGTATGTCAGCCAGTGACGGTGAACTCTAACCACAGGGGGTAGTGATCGCTGATCCGCCAAGACATCTGGGAACGTGTCAATCGAGCCTCGGTGAGGACATGCGGGACGAAGTCGACGTTGCCGCCGACCTGATCGAACGTCATGCCTTCCAGCCGTGACTGGGTGGTGCCATCCGGCGCAGTGGGGCTGAACCATGAGATCTGGTCGTAGTAGTGCCTGCTGCGGTCGTTGTCGAAGATGGTGCGACTCACGTGGTGCAGCACCGCCGGTGGATAGAGTCCAGTTGCAAAGAAGGCTTGCCACAGTGGGTCATCGTGCCGGTCAATATTGAAGTCGCCGAGCACCATGAGATTCCGATTCCAGTCTTTGGGCCGGTCCGCCCAGGACCTCATCCACTCCGCGAAGGCCGTGAGCTCGGGCAACCGGTCCGCCGGTGTGGTACCCCACAAAACGTGCACCGTGGCAAGGGTGAACTCAACTCCATTGCGCACGAACCCAGCGGTGTATGGCGTTCGGGCGAATTGTTGGACGTCGTTGCGCGCCGCTGGGGGCAGCACAATCTCGCCGACCAATCCAGAGGGTTCGACGCGCTGCGAGTCGTAGACATAGGCAAGGCGCTCGTTGTTGCCTTTATCGCCTTCGGTGACATCAGAGGCAATGACGCGGTATGCCGGCCCGAGCAAAGACAAGACCGCAAACATGGCGCTGGGATCGCGCCGTGTCTCCTGAATGGCGATGACGTCGAAGCGGGAGAGGAGCTCGGCGATGCAGGACATCGAATGCCAATCTCGCTTAGGGCTGTCGGTGTTGCCGGCGGTCCATAGGTCGGTGTAGCGGCTCAGAGCCCGGACGTTCCAGGTGCCGATCAGTAAATTAGAGGCGCCCTTGGGCGGAACGATGCGGTCCAGTTCTTCGCGCAGTCCGGCCAGGTCGTGGGTGACCTCAGGCGGCATGGGTGAGGGCGGCTGACGAGCCATACGCCCCCCCATAGTGGGCGGCATACCCTTCAGCATGACAGAGGGGAGGGCGTATGTGGAGAGCCCTGTGGGTGGCACAGGCGTCACTACCATAGGGACAGTTGACGAGGTGTTGCCGTCACGACTCACTCGGGAGAAGGTCTATGACACGTCGTTCTGGGGCAGATGCTCTCGGTCGCTCGCGCCGTCAGGGTACGGATCGCACTGCGCTACAACGTCACTTCGGCCTCAGCGAAGGGCTGCTGCCGCTGTGGATCGCTGAGCCGAGCATCGACGTGGCTCCAGAGCTCATCGCCGAGATGCAGGCACGGGCGAGCGCGGGTTGGTACGGCTACGAAGTCCGTCCCGAGTCGATCATCGAGTCTTTCTGGGAATGGAGCTCACGACGTGTCGGATGGGACGGCAGGGGGTTGCGGACCCTTATCAGTCCCAGTGTGGGGACTTCGGTCGGTGTCCTTCTCGAGGAGCTCACCTCGCCCGGAGATGGCGTCATCCTTCAGCCGCCGGTATTCACCGACTTCAAGACCCTCGTGACAGCTTCGGGACGGCAGCCCGTTCGCAATTCCCTGGAGCTCACCGACTCCGGCTATCACATTGATTTCGAACGACTGGCAACCCAAGCGGCCGACCCTCGCACCCGCGTCCTCATCTTGTGTAGTCCGCATAATCCCGTAGGACGAGTGTGGACGGTGGAGGAGTTGCGACAGGTAGCGGTCATGTGTGCTGAGAACGACGTGTTCGTCCTGGCCGATGAGATCCACGCCGACATCGTCCTCGCTCCACACACCTTCACCCCGTTCGCCCACGCTGCGGCGGGCATCGATCTGGCCTGGGCGGCGATGCACGGCCCCCTGAAGACCTTCGGTCTGGCCGGGGTCTGCGACACGCTTGTGGTCACTGACCAGAACGCCATCGCAGATCGGTTCGCAGCACGCAGCTCCCAGCTTCACCTCACCCGCAACAACGTCTTCGGCCTCGCGGCTTTCGAGGCGGCATACCGACTGGGCGACGGATGGCTCGACGATTTCCTAGCACTGGTGGCTCACAACGTTGATCTTCTGCGCACACGCTTGCCGGATCCGATTACGGTCCTCCCCCTCGAGGGGACCTATCTGGCCTGGTTGGACCTGCGCGGTCTTGAGCTGGACGTTCCCGAGGTGCCCACCTGGCTGGCCTCCTCCGCTGGTCTGGCTGTGAGCCCGGGTCATTGGTTTGGCCGGGAGGGCGCAGGCTTTGCGCGGATGACGATAGCGGCGCCCAGCGAGGTCATGGAACAAGCCGCTGCACAGCTCACCGCTGCCGTCCACGAGCGATCGGACACCAGCCGCAACCCTCACGACTGATTCACGAGGCGAGCGAGCATGTGGTGGTCGACGAGGCACTATCGGTGCGGAGCGCCTCGCGGGGGACGTGCAACCCGCGGCTAAGGTCGTCGGGCCCGTCCGGTCTCGTATGCCCAGATCACGACCTGGACGCGACTGCGGGCACCCACCTTGTCCATGATGCTGCTGACGTGGAATTTGACGGTGCTCAGGCTGATGTAGAGCCTGCCGGCGATCTCAGCGTTGGTCAGCCCCGCGGCTATCGCCTCGGTGACATCCTCTTCGCGCTCGGTCAGTGGCACCACCGGCTGCACAGGTGCTATCGAAGGCGAGGCAGACTCGGCAAATCGGGAGAGCAAGCGCACCGTGACGCTGGGGGCGATGAGCGCATCGCCTTCGGCGGCCGCATGGATCGCCTGGACCAGCAGCGCCGGTCCGGCATCTTTGAGCAAGAATCCGCGTGCTCCTGCGGCCAAGGCACCGCTGATGTGCTCAGGAGTGTCGAAGGTCGTGATGACCACCACTGCTAGCGGGTCCTCGACGTCGGGACCCGCCAAGGCACGCGTGGCCGCGATCCCGTCCAGGTGCGGCATGCGGATGTCGAAGAGGCAGACGTCCGGGCGCATCTGCTGGGCACGTCTGACCGCCTCGTGCCCATCGCCCGCCTGGGCAACGACCTCGATGTCGGGTTGACCGTTCAGGATCGTGGCGAGGCCGGCTCGGATGATCTCCTGATCATCGGCGATCAGGACCCGGATGCTCATGCCCGACCCGGTTGCAGTGGGACACTCGCGCGCACTGTCCAACCGCGCATCGGTGCTGGTCCCGCGTCGAATGTTCCGCCGAGGAGGCTGATCCGCTCGGCCATACCCACGAGTCCGAAGCCAGCCGATCGGGAGTTGAAAGGTGCGCGTTCACCGTCGTCGGTGATGCTCAGGTAGACGGTGTCATGGTCGCCCTCGATGATGACGGTGACGCCGGTGGCGTGCCTAGCATGACGCTGGGCATTGGTGATCGACTCTTGGGCCACGCGATACAACGCCGCCTGAACTGCTGGTGGCACGTCGTCCCTGTCATCGAGCTCACAGCGATGCTCAACCGCCACCGGCAAACCGGGAGCACCCTGCGCGGTAGCGAGATCACCGAGGTCGGCCAGCTGCTTGTTGCTCTGATGCGTTGGCGGGTGGTCACCACCGCGCAGACTCTCGACTATCGTGCGCATCTCGGCCAACGCGCGAGATGCTTCCGTCTCGATCACAGTCAGCGCATTCGCGGCCCCATCTGGGTTATTCGTGCTGGCGAGGAAATGGCCAGCCTGGGCTTGCACCGCTATGGCCGACACATGATGAGCCACCGTGTCGTGCAGTTCACGAGACAGCGACTCGCGTTCGTGCAGCCGAGCTTGCTGCACCAGCTGCTCGCGCAGGAGCCTTCGATAACGGACCGAGAGACCAGTAGAAGCAACGAGCAACAAGACCACCAGGCCCCCGACGGCATCGATGGCCCCGGTGAAATCAGCGGTGACGTTCAACGTCCATTCCGCCAGGACAATCACGGACCCGATCACGGCCTGCGGCGCACTGCCCCAGCGAAAGAGTGAATAGACAAGAGCGAGCACGAACGCTCCGACGTACAACACAAACGGTTCATCGAATGCGAGAAGCCACGTCAGGTCGAGGATGAACAGGGCTCCGAAGGCTAGGCAAACCATCTCGAGCGGATGGCTGCGGCGCCAGAGCATGGTGCATGCCAGGGTGATCCCGAACGCGACAGCCAGCGGGCGCCATACCAATTCATCGCGGAGGAAGACCTCGAGCACCGTCAGGCTTGCTATCGCTCCAGCCAGCGCCCAGTCACCGTTGGCGCGTACGGGGGCGTGCCGGGCGTCGGACGCCCTGGTCAGCCTTCCCGTCATCGTGCTCACGACTCCCAGGGTAGTGAGTGACAAGCGTTGGCCGGCCCCGTCGGAAGTTCCATGCCTGCCTGGTCTTTCGGCCAGGTCGCAGACTGGTCGTGATCCTGATGTGTTCGGCGCCTGATCCGGCGAGGGTTGACCGTGCGACAGATCCGAACGGCGCGTCAACGCCGCCCACCGACCCGAAGGAGCACGCCATGACGACTATGACGAGAACCCGAGCAACCCGGCATCGCCAAGACGTCCCCGTCGATGTGAAGGTCGTGATCAGCGGTCTCTGGATCGCCATGCTCATGGTCTTCGCATACGTCGATCTCTTCGGCTTCTTCCGGGCCGACGTCCTCGATGCCGCGCTGGAGGGTGAAGTGGCCAGCACGGGTCTGGCGGTCAATCAGGCATTCCTGTCCGGAGCTCTGCTCTATATCCTGCTTCCCTGCCTGATGGTGGTGCTCTCGCTGATCCTCAAACCTCGACTGAACCGCATCCTCAACATCGTTCTCAGCCTGGTCTATGTCGTCAGCATCGTGGTGTCGTGCATCGGCGAGACGTGGATCTACTACCTGGTGGGAAGCGCCGTCGAGATCGTGCTGCTCCTGGCGATTGCGTGGCGCGCGTGGACGTGGCCGCCAGCGGATGACCGCTATCCTCAGTCTCGCTGAGGCTTCGTTGCGGGATCAGCGGAATCTGTTGTTTTCACGGGTGTGCTCAGACGATCCAGCGCTCTCATGGCCACTGCTCCCGCGAGGGGGCCGGGCACCAACAACCAGAACGCGTACTGCCAACCGACCAGCCCGGCCGCAACCGGAACGAGCTGGATAGTGACGACGGTCAAGGCGAAGCCGATCGCGACTTGGGCGGTGAGCGCGGACCCGACGTAGCGCGGATCGACAGTCTCACTCAGTGCGGTAGAGAAGACGCCTGAGTCCGCGATGACCGACGCGCCCCAGACCAGGAGAACGAAACCCACAACCGGCCACGGCGCGATGAACAGCACCGGCGAGACCAGACAACATGCGCCGCTGACAGACAGTGCCACCCCTGCGGCACGCGGGCGACCGAACCGGTCGGATGCCCACCCACCCAGCAGACATCCGATGACCCCGGCAAGCCCGATAGCGGCGAAGACGGTGCCCCCGAGCGCGAGCGCGGGCAGGGCTGCCTCGCCGCGAGCTGCCTGCCGGGCGATCAAGAACGCAGGTAGCCAGGTCCACCAGGCGTAGAGCTCCCACATGTGGCCGAAGTATCCGAGGTTGGCCAACCGTGGGCGGCGCTCGCGCATCATCGCAATGGCGTAGCGCGGGTGCGCAGCGATCGGTGCTGTGTCGAGCAAGGGCCCTGGGCGCACGAGCGTGATCGCGACCACAGCGCCGGCGAAGCACAGGCCGGCAGCGGTGAGCATGACTGCGCGCCAGGGCAGGTCCCCGATGCCACCAATCAAGTGCGGTAGGGCTGAGCCCAGGGTGAGGGAGCCGATCAGTATGCCGAAGGCGCGTCCGCGCTGGCGTGATGGCACCCAAGAGGCCGTTAGTTTCATCCCCACCGGATAAACGCCGGCCAAGAACAGGCCGGTGAGGAATCTGAGCGGAACGCCGAGCGCCATACCCTCACACCACAGGGCGAACACGGCTGTGCACAGGCAGGCCGCAAGCGCGGACAAGGACAACAATCGGTGCGGCGGCAGCCTGTCCGGCAGGTTGGCGACGGCCGAGAGCACGGCTCCGGTCACGTAGCCAAGTTGCACGGACGCGGTCAGCCATACCGCGGCGGTCGCACTGATGTCCCAGTCATCGCGCAGTGCTGGGACCACTGCGGACGCGGAGAACCACACCGTGAGGGCCAACACCTGCACGAGCGCGATCAGCAGTTGCTGCCCAGCGCGCGAACGCGCCGGGGCCGGCGTGGCCGCGAACGTCATGGGCTCTTTCTATCCTGCGTGCCGGATGTGACGCCCACTGCACACGCGAGCGGTCGCCAGACGTGGTTTAGGTCAGAGCGGCGATCAAGTCGGCCTTCGTCTTCTTTGACATCCCCGCGAGGCCGCGCGCATTGGCCTCGGCTCGCAACTGCACGACCGTCCACGTGTCGTCTGGCGTGCCTGCTGCGACGTCCGGGTCCGTGTCTGTCGTCGACGTACTAGCGTCGGCCGCCGCTACCTCGGCTTCAGAAGGGGCGGACTTCAGCGTGGCTTGAGCCTGATCCAACTGCTCCTGCAGCAGATCGGCCCGTGCGCTCGACTTTGAGGCCGACTTCTTGTGCGCTTTAGCCTCCTTCTTCCACCGCTCCGCCCGTTCTCTGGCCTTCGAGAGTCGCGTGTCAGCGGTCGTCAGCTGACCTTTTACGACAGACACTTCCCTCTTACGCGTGTCTTCGGCTTTGGTCAGCTGACCTTTCAAGGTGGCGACGTCCTTCTTGCGCTTGTCCTTGGCCTTGGTCAACTCACCCTTGAGTGTGGCGACTTCCTTCTTCAACTTCTTGCTGCCCATGATCAACTACTTCCCATCGTAAGTTGGAGGGTTGCGCACGACTGTATACCGCGCTGACGCAACACGCAGCGGGTCAACCGCTCTGCCTCGCGACCAACTCGACATCAAGGATCAGCGAGCCGGATTCGAGCCGGCGAAGGCCCTCGGGCCAGCCCGTGCCATGGGCGTGACCGAGCTGCTCTAGAAGCAGGCGGGCCAGCAATCGTCCTTGCAGGTTCGTGCGCTGCCGGATCGTGGTTAACGCGGGTACCACAGCGGAGGCCACGTCACTGTCGTCGAATCCGATGAGCGCCACGTCGTCGGGCACCGTGCGCCCACTGTGGCGTAGTTCCTCAAGTGCACCCAGCGCCATCAAATCCGAGGCGACAAAGAGCCCATCGATGTCGGGATGCCGGCGCAGAAGATCACGGGCGGCGACACGTGCTCCGGCCGTGGTGAAGTCGGCTGTCTCGACGTGCACATCATGACCGTTGTCGCTCAGGACCTCCCGAAAGCCCACAAGCCGGTCGACCCCTGCAGACATGTCCTGTGGGCCAGCGATCGTAGCTATCCGAGTGCGACCTTGATTCACCAATCTGCGAGCAGCCAATGAGCCGCCCCGACGATTTTCATGGTCCACATAGGTCACGGTGGAGCCCTCGTCGATGGGCCTTCCCCCGAAAACCAAGGGGAGGTCGGCGGCGCCGAGGGTGCCGAGGACGTCGAGGTCCTGATGCTCAGAGATAACCATCGCACCATCGACAGAGCCTGCCGCCAGATAGCCCCGCAACCGGTGGAGGTCCTGCGCGTTCTGGGCCATCGAGAGCGACAGCTGCACCCCGGTTGAGTTCAGATGATGACTGACTCCGCGGACAATTGAAGCAAAGAAGGGATCTCCGAAGACCCTCTTGTCCGACTCGGCCGCGATCAGTGCCACCACCCCGGATCGCCGGGTCATCAACGACCGAGCTGCGGCGTTGGGGACGTACCCGAGGTCCTCGATCGCCCTGTTGACCAAGCCCGCGAGGTGGGGATCGACCGACGGCTCGTGGCGCACCACTCGTGAGGCCGTTGCACGCGAGACACCCGATCTGAGGGCTACCTGCTCGAGTGTCGGCCGCCGAGTCATAGGCAGTCCTGGGACTGCACCATGTGAGCGCGGCGCTCGGTCGGCATTCGGCCATCTTAGGGTGCGTCTCGAGCGTCCTATCTTGATCGCGCTGCGGCGGCTCGATCCACGAAGTGCATGCCCTGCAAGAGAAAAGTAATCAGGTGCGGTATATCCGCCGAACTCGCGTGGGCAAAATCACTGGACGGCCCTTGATGACCAGCTTTGAGGATGTATGTCTCAACCGTGACGGCAAGGCACGGGTATGCGAAGGCCTGTGTTGCTCAACGGGACTCGGCCCGAGGTCAGTCACGCAACCCAAACGCCTCGGCGAGCACGGGACCGCTGTGCAGGGGATGAAAGGAGAGAGATCGGTCTATTGAGAGAGCGCTCTATGTCTTACACTTTCCTCTCACCAGCCGCAGAAGGCACCGTCGCCTTGTGGCTTGAGCTAGGAGGACCGGTATGGCATCGGACAGGCTTCAGCCAAGGCGAGGCAGTGGCCCGCGGCATGCACAGTGGCAAGCGGCGTGGTCCCAACGGGGCAGGACTACTCTGGGTGGGGTCGTAGCCGCAGCCATGATCCGGCCCCTTGCGTGGACCGCACGGGGCCAGGACGCGGTTGTTGAACACCCCATCGTCGTGCTGGATACATT
>JBATUU010000028.1:0-24859 GCA_049671385.1 Ornithinimicrobium sp.
GAGGTGGCTCACTTGACGGCACCCATGGACAGGCCTTGCACCAGCTTGTCCTGAGCGGCGAATCCTGCCACCAGCACCGGCAGCGAGATCACAACGGACGCCGCGCACACCTGAGCCAGGAACAGTCCCTGGCTGGTGACGAAGCCCGTCAAGAACACTGGCGCCGTGCCGGCAACCGTGCTGGTTAACACCCGCGCCAACAACAACTCGTTCCAGCTGAAGATGAAGCAGATCAAAGCGGCCGCAGCGATGCCGGGCATCACAACGGGCGCGATGACCGAGATCAGCGTCCGCGGCAGCCCAGCACCGTCGATCTGAGCTGCTTCCAGCATCTCCACCGGAACCTCAGCCAAGAACGACTGCAGCATCCAGATCGCGATCGGCATGTTCATCGCCGTATACATCAAGATCAGCGTGACGATGTTGTCCAGCATGTTCAGCTCGAGAAAGATGAGGTACAGCGGCAGGATCGCGGCCACGATCGGCAGCATCTTGGTCGACAAGAAGAAGAACATGACATCCGTCCACTTGTCGATCCGCTTGATCGACAACGCATATGCGGCCGGGAAGGCAAGCAGAATGACCAACACAGTGGAGATCAGACTTGCCGATGCCGAGTTGATCATCGGGGGCCACGGTCCGGCGGCCATGAAGCTGCGGTATCCGTCCAACACCAGCGGAGCAAAGAAGTTGGGCGTTCGGGTCGCCGCAGCTGTCTCGGCGTGAAAGGACGTCAGCACCATCCACAGCACTGGTGTCACAAAGAGAAGGCCAACCAACCAGGCCGTGACGCCGATGACAATCGTCGACTTGGAGCGCGGCTTCTTGTGCAGGCCCTCCATCTCCGAAACCTTGGGCGGGCGTCCCGCCCCCGGGTTGGCCTCCGACGTGCGGTGCTCTTGCTCGGTGCTGCTCATCGAGTCTCCTCCTGAAACAAGCTGAACGCGGTCTTCAGCGCAAACGTCGCGATGATGATGGTGCCGATCACCGTGACCACACCGGCTGCCGAGGCCTCACCATAATCCTGGGCACTCAACAGTGTTTGGTAGATGTGATACGGCAGATTCGCCGTGCCAAGTGCTCCGGCAGTGAGGGTGAACACGTGGTCGAAGTTCTGCACCACGTAGATCGCGCCCAACAGACCCGCCAACTCGATGTACTGCCGCAGGTGCGGCAACGTCATGTTGGTGAAGATCTGCCACGAACTGGCTCCGTCGATCCGAGCCGCCTCAACCACGTCCAACGGGCGGGACTGTAGCCCTGCCAACAAGATCAGCATCATGAACGGGGTCCACTGCCAGATCAATGACACTTCGATGGCGAGCAACGGGTTGGAACTGATCCAATCTCGAGTCGGTGCGTTGTCCCCGAAGACGAGCCGCAGCATGCCGTTGAGCAAGCCGTACGTGGGGTTGTACAACGCGTGTTTCCACACCAATGCTGCAGCAACGGGCACGATCAAGAAGGGCGTAATCATCATGGTGCGAACGACACCACGTCCGAAGAACGCGTGATCCAGCAGCAACGCAATGCCGAGACCGATCAGGAGCGAAGCGATTACTACGGTCAACGTCAAAATGATGGTGACGAACACTGCGCTACGCGCTGATGGATCAGTAAACACTGTGCGGTAGTTGTCGAACCCGGCGAAACTGCGATCGTTGGGCCGGAAGGCGACCCAGTTCGTAAACGAAATGATCAACGTGACGAGGAACGGTACCTGCGTCAAAATAATCACGAAGATCAATGCCGGCAAGAGCGGTGCCCGGCGAGCCCAATTCGCGGAGCGGCGCGCCGCGGTGGAGGACTTTTTGGTCTCCTCCACCGCGGTGTCCGTGCTTTGTGAGGTCAAGGCCTCTTACTCCTGGTAGCTCTCAGCGACGCCCTCGGCCAAACGCTGGCCGTTGGACAAAGCCTCGTCCACGCTCATCTGTCCGGCGATCACCGAGCTGATGTCCTGGCTGAACTGAGTGCCGAAGTCCGGGAACTCCGGGACGCCAACGAACTGGATGCCGGGGGCCGGACGCGCCTGGACACCTGGGTTACCCGGGTCCGCATTCGAGATCGCGGCCTCCTGCGGCTCGGCGAAGGCACCGGCTACCTCGAGGTAGTCCTCGTTCTCGTACGTTGAGGCGCGCTTGCCGGCAGGAACGCCAGACCAGCCGAGCTCTGCACCGACGAGCTCTTCGTACTCCTGGCTGGATGCCCACGAGATGAACTCCCACGCAGCGTCCTTGTTCGGCGAGGCTTCTTCAATGCCCCATGCCCAGGTGTACAACCACCCGGAGGAGTCAGTCTCCTTGACCGGCGACGGTGCGTATCCGATCTTGCCCGCGACAGGTGAACCCTCGGCCTCCAGCGAGCCGGCAGCCGACGTTGCGTCGACCCACATCGCCGAGTCGCCCTGTGTCAGGTTATTCAGGCACTCGGTGAAGCCGGCCTGTGCCGCGCCGTCTTGACCGTAGTCCTTGATCAGCTCGGTGTAGAAGGTCACCGCCTCGTTGAACTCGGGTGAGTCGACTTGGGCTTCCCAGTCCTCGGTCCAGTAGGTACCGCCGAAGGTGTTGACCACGGTGGTCATCGGCGCCAGCACCTGACCCCAGCCGGGCAGTCCGCGCAAGCAGATACCTGACATGTTGGCTTCTGCTCCGTCCAGTTGCTCGGCCAACCCGGCGATGTCGTCCCACGTGGGGTTCTCCGGCATCTCCACACCCTGCTCCTCGAAGACGTCCTTGCGGTACATGGTGAAGGACGACTCACCGTAGAAGGGTTGTCCATACACCGAGCCATCGACCGAGAGGGCCTCAGCCATAGGGGGAAGGATGTCGTCCTGGTTGAAGTCGCTGTCCTCGGAGATGTAGTCATCCATGTTTGCGACCCAGCCATTCTCGGCATAGATCGGGATCTCGAAGTTGCTCAAGGATGCAACGTCGTACTGACCGGCCTGGGCGGAGAACTCCTGGCTGATCTGGTCACGTACATCGTTCTCCGGCAGCGTCGTGAACTCAACATTGATACCGGTCTCAGGGGTAAAGAAGTCTGCGGTCAACTTCTCCAGATCCACCATCTGGGGATTGTTGACCTGAAGGACGCGGACGGTGCCGCCGCCGTCGCCTCCATCAGCCTCGCCTCCGCCGCTATCGCCACCTCCGGCGCCGGAGCAAGCGGACAAAGTCAAGCCTGTGGCGAGTGCCATGGCCACGGTCAGGGAACGACGTTGGGACATTGGTCTACTTCCTTGTAGAGGGCATCTTCCGGCGAGTGCTCATTTGAGCAGCGCTGCGCACTTATGAGTAAAGTGCGTTCCAGGCCGGGTGTCAAGAGACCGAACACATATGCTTTGAACGCGACCATGCGACCGGCCAGAGAGAAGGTGGACCGATGGCCCCTGTCATGGGACCGGCAGAATCGGTGCTGGCTGCCACCGTCGCCCGGCGACATTTGTTGCTCGGTGAGCCCAAAGTGGAGATCGCCGAGAAGATGGGGTTGAGCCGCTTCAAGGTAGCCCGGCTGATCGAAGCGGCCCGCGAGGGCGGGCTGGTCACAATCCAGATTGCCAGCCCGGGGCGGGTGGATCTGGACTTGTCATCGCAGGTCAAAGACGCTCTGAACCTCGACCATTGCGCGGTCGTCTCGGGTCACGACACACAAGATCCCGATGGTCGTGACGCGCGGGCCAAAGTCACTGCTGATTTGTTGTCGGAGATCCTGGAGATCGGCGACGTCTTGGGTTTGCCATGGTCGCGTTCGGTGCTGTCGATGACTGAACACCTGCGATCCTTGCCCCGGGTCCGAGTAATTCAACTCAGTGGTGCCATGGAGGTCGAGGGCGCAAACGCCAGCGCGGTCGATATCGTCCGAGCGGCAGCTCGGGTAAGCGAGGGTGAGACAACCATCTTCCACGCTCCGTTCATTTTGGACAACGCCCAGGCAGCCGCATCGATCCGGCGACAACCCAGCGTCACCGCGGGACTGCGCGCGATCCAAGACGTGACGCATGCTGTCGTCGGGATCGGCACCTGGGTCTCCGGATCGTCGTCCATCTTCGAGTGGGCCGGAGCCCAAGACCGCTCCGAGGCGCAGAGCGCCGGTGTCGTCGGTGAGACTGCAGGCGTCTTCTTCAACTCCGCTGGCGAAACCGTGCACCTGCCGCTGACTGATCGGATGATCACGCTGTCAGGAGACTCTCTCGCGGCCATCCCGCAAGTGATCGCTGTGGCTGCCGGCGCTGGTCGCTCGGCTGCGCTGCAGGCTGCGACCGCTGGTGGGCTGGTCAACAGCGCGGTCATCGACACAGCGCTGGCCCAGACGATCTTGCAGAAGCAGACCGAGGTAGCTAATGAGCCAGCCGTTCCAGGCGCGCCATGATCTGCGTCGAGTAGCGCTCGCCAAACATCAACGAGTTCACCAGCAACGGCACGAGCTGGTGAATGTCTAATCGCTCCTCCCAGCCGGGCGCCAAGGGACTGACCTCGGCGTAGGCGGCGAACACGCGTTCCCCGAAGCCACCCATGAGTCGCATCAACGCCAGGTCGAACTCGCGGTGGCCGTAATGCGCACTCGGATCGACCAGCCAATTGCGTGCATCGGCAGCGACCACCCGGTTGCCTGACCAGAGGTCGCCGTGGACCAGTGATGGCGGTTCGGGCGGACCGCACACCTGCGGTCCGCACTCGAGCAAGCGATCAACGAGCCGGAGCGCGGTCGGATCGATACGGTCGCCGGAGACCGCGGCTTTCACCAGGGGCAGCACCCTGCGCACGAGGTACGAGGCGTAGTACGTGGGCTCGGGAGACAGGTCCAACTGCAGCGAACCCAAGTAGCCGATGTGCACGTCCTCCACCGACCCGAAGTGCGGGCCGTGCGTGTCGTGCAAAGCGGCCAACTCGCGGCCGAACTGCTCATCCGATGCAGCGCTATGACGCATCGGTTGGCACTGCGGGATCCATTCCAGGAGTAGTCCCACCGATGTATGCCGAACAACTCTAGGCACCTGCACGGTGCCCGTCTCTCGAAGCACCCCCAGCCCCATGGCTTCCCGGTCGAAGAAGTCGCTCGGTGCTCCCGTCAACGTTTTGGCAAAGAGTTGCTCCGGGCCCACCTGAAGCCGATACACCTGAGCAATGGATCCCCCGACTACCTCGTGCACTTCGGACACCTCGAGACCCACGGTCAGCGCAGATGGCAACTCCCACGAACCTGGCACCTGCCCAGTGTCAACCACAAGTCTGGCTCAGCGCGAGAAAGGCCACGAGAGTGGTGTCGCCGGGCGACCTTCAGAGCAGTGAGCGAAGCGCTCGCATCAGGGCTGGCTCGTAGGAGCTGCCGAACAGGATGACGTGGACGGCAAGCGGGACCACCTGATGTA
The DNA here is from genome assembly GCA_049671385.1 of Ornithinimicrobium sp. Classification (GTDB taxonomy): domain Bacteria; phylum Actinomycetota; class Actinomycetes; order Actinomycetales; family Dermatophilaceae; genus Ornithinicoccus. The sequence goes on from JBATUU010000028.1 coordinate 5,369, forward strand.
GCAGGACCCGGTCATCCCACCCGGGAGCCAGCGGAAGTGCTTCGTGGTAGGCCGCGAAGACCTCTTCACCGAAGCCGCCGAAGAGCCGCATCATCGCTAGATCTGACTCACGGTGACCATAGTGCGCACTGGGGTCGATCAGCCAAGACCTCCCGTCCGCGTCGATCAACCGGTTACCGGACCACAGGTCGCCATGCACCAGTGTCGGCGGCTCAGGCGGGCCGCATACCTCCGGCGAGGCGATCAGCTCCTCAACGTGTGCCACCGCAGCGGCGTCCAGGCCTCGCTCCTGCACTGCCTGCTGCACGAGGGGTCGGACCCGGCGCTGCAGGTAGGACTCCGCCCACGTCGCTGATGGCGTGAGGTCGATACTCACGGACCCGAGATAACCCGTTGTGGCACCATTCACGGACCCGAAGGCCGTGCCCGTGTGGCGGTGTAGCGCAGCCAGCCGAGCGCCGAAATCGGCCTCGCGATCGGCTTGCTCCCGACCAACGCCTGAGAGGTCGATCCATTCCATGACCAGGCCGGCAGGGGATGCGGCGAGCACACGTGGCACACGCATAGCACCGGTGTCCCGCAGCGCGGTCAGGCCAGCAGCTTCGCTGTCGAAGAGCCCTGCTGGCGGGTCGTCGTGGCTCTTCACGAAGATCGTGCCGGTGCTGGTCTCGACGCGCCAGGAACGAGCGATGCACCCCCCGGACACAGGGACCGCCTGCTCGATATGCCACGCATCGAGAAGCTGGGTCGGCAGGCCGCGAGGCAATGATGTCCCCATCACTGCCCCAGAGCTTCGGTGTCGCCCCCTGTGTCGGCTATCCAGTCCAGCAACCCTCTACAAGCGGGCTCCAACTGATCGAACATTGCCGCGAAAGCGTGCTGGGGCTGGCCATACGGGTCCGGCACATCCGCGCCTGCAGCCCCAGCCCACTTACGCTCATCTGCACCGGGGGCGAATGCGCCGAGCCGTACGACCTTAGCGCTCTGGTCGGGCTCCGGCGCCAGATCGCGCAGGTCGGCCATGTTGCCGCCGTCCATTGCGACGATGAGATCAAAGCGTTCGTAGTCCTGCGTGCCGAACTGGTATCCGAGGTGGTTGACCGGTATGCCGCGCCGCGCAGCTTCGCCGCGCGTATGGGAATGTGGAGGCTCGCCGACATGCCAGGGCCCTGTGCCAGCGGAGGTCACCTCGACCTCGGGTAGGTCATCGCGTTGCGAGAGCAGGTGGGCGGTGATGGCTTCAGCAGCCGGTGATCGGCAGATGTTGCCCAGACAAACGAAACAGATGCGCATGGCAGAAGTCTCCCCCATGGCGCTGCGCCGGGTGACGTAAGGGCAGTGACAGTGGCGCCTCTACGCGCGACTAGAGGTGCTCTCGAGCGATCTGCTCGCCGAGTTCGGTCAGCAGGGATCCTGCCTCCTTCATGGACAGCTCCACGTCGGGCTCGAGGTCGCTGAGGGCGTAGGCGGCGCTGATCCCCGCTCCGGCGAGGCGCGCGTGGCTCAGTGTCGTTCGACCGCACACAGCGACCACGGGTATGCCGAGTTTGCCCGCGGCGGCCGCTACGCCGGCGGGCGCCTTGCCGTTGAGCGTTTGTTCATCGAGTGAGCCTTCACCCGTGATCACAAGATCGACGCCGTCCAGGGCGGCCTCGAATCCGATCAAATCGAAGATCAGGTCGATGCCGGGGCTTAACCGCGCACCGAGCAAAGCCACCGCCGCAAAGCCCACTCCCCCTGCAGCGCCGGCACCAGGTGCATCTCGATAGTCGTGCCCCGTGTGGTCAGCAACGAGGTTCGCGAAGTGGCTCAAAGCATCGTCCAGCAGGCGCACCTGCGCTTCATCGGCCCCCTTCTGCGGTCCATAAATAGCGGCTGCGCCCTCGGGTCCGGTCAGCGGATTGTCAACGTCACAGGCCACGGTGATGGTGGCGCCGGCCAGGCGCTCGGCGAGCGCCTCGGTATCGATGGTGACCACCTGGCTCAAGGCGGCGCCACCGTCAGCGATTGCGACTCCCGCGGCGTCATGCAGCTCTACGCCGAGCCCAGCCAACACACCTGCACCACCGTCAGTGCTGGCGCTGCCGCCAATACCGACCACCAGGGACGTGCAGCCTGCCTCCAGAGCAGCAGCCATCACTTCGCCGGTGCCGCGGCTCGTCGCAGTCAGTGGCTGTAGTTTGCCCTCCGGTAAACCGGCAAGACCGCAGACATCGGCCATTTCGATCACGGCTGTATGTCCAGATCGCGCATACCGAGTCGTCGACGTCTCACCCGTTGGCCCAGCAGCCTGCACCAGCACTTCCTCGTACCCGGCAGCGACAGCGGCGGCGATAGTGCCGTCGCCGCCGTCCGCCACCGGCACGCCGCGCACCTGCACTGCACTCACAGATCGCAACCCGGCGCTTACGGCTGCGACGACTTCGGCAGCGGTCAACGAGCCCTTGAACTTGTCGGGTGCGATCAGCACCGTTCGAGTGGTCACTTCTTGTCCTCGCCGGCTGCGTCCTGGGATCGCTCCATGCGTCCGGACATGCGGTCGAGACCGCGCAAGAGTGCGGAGTGATCCAGGTGGCCATCGCCCGCGGCGCGAGCAGCGGCCATCATCTGGGTGACCAGCGCGCCGAGCGGTGTGACGACGCCGGCCTCATGGGCGGCCGAGGTGAAAATGCTCATATCTTTGTGGTGCAAGTCGATCCGGAAGCCGGGGTCGAAGGACCGGTCCACCACGTTGGCCCGCTTGGCCTCCAGCACTTTGGACCCGGCGAGTCCCCCGCCCAGAGCGTCCAAGGCGAGCGGCAGGTCAACACCGCGGGCCTCCAGGAACACAACGGCCTCGCACAGTGCCTGGATGTTTGCGGCGACGATGAGCTGATTGGCGGCCTTGACGCTCTGACCGGCACCGCACGGGCCAACGTGAACGATGGTCTGGCCGAGGGCTCTGAAGATCTCCTTGGCTTCTTCGACGTCTCGTGCCTGGCCACCCACCATGATCGACAGTTCGCCGTTGATGGCGCCCGTCTGTCCCCCGGAGACCGGCGCGTCCACCATCCGCAGGCCATGCTCGCGGGCTTGGCCAGCCAGGTCGGCTGCGATGTCGGGGTGAATCGTGGAGAAGTCGATGATCAACGACCCCTTCTTGGCGCCGTCGAAGACTCCGCCATCCTCGCGCAGCACGCTGGCGACGTCGGGGCTATCCGGCAGCATGAGGCAAGTGATGTCGGCGCCCTCGACGGCAACGGCCACAGACTCCGCGGGTCGTCCACCGGCCTCCTGCAGGGCCGCGTACGGGCCAGGGCTACGGTTGAACCCGGCTACCTGATGGCCCGATGCGGCCAGGAGTCCAGCCATGGGACTGCCCATGATGCCGAGTCCGATGAAGGCGATTGAAGTCATAACGGTAGTCCTCGTCTATAGGTACTGCACACAACGCGCGCTGGTCGTTATGGATCGGGCCTCATCGCCCGCTTCCTGGTCATCGATGCTGCACTGCACCTACCCACTGTGACCACTGTCTCAGCCACATTCGGGGATTAACCTACGGTCCCGTAGCATTCGATGAAGTATGAGTCAGAAACTCCTCCGCCGGCTCGACCGTGTCGTCATCCGTTTTGCCGGGGACTCCGGTGACGGGATGCAGTTGACCGGTGATCGATTCACCTCACAAACGGCTGCGCTGGGCAACGACCTTTCCACATTGCCGAACTTCCCGGCCGAGATCCGTGCTCCCGCCGGGACGCTGCCCGGAGTGTCGAGTTTTCAGGTGAACTTCGCCGACCACGACGTGATGACCCCAGGCGATGCTCCTGACGTGCTGGTAGCGATGAACCCTGCGGCGCTCAAGGCCAACTTGGCTGATCTGCCACGCGGCGCGACAGTGATCGCCAACACCGATGAGTTCACCAAACGCAACCTGAGCAAAGTTGGCTATGCCACCAGCCCGCTGACCGACGGCAGCCTCGACTCCTGGCACGTGCATGCATTGGGCCTGACATCGATGACGGTTCAGGCATTGGCCGAGTTCGACCTCAGCCGCAAGGAGAAGGAACGCGCCAAGAACATGCTGGCCTTGGGCTTGCTGTCCTGGCTGTACTCACGTCCTTTGGACAGCACCGAGGCCTTCCTGCGCGCCAAGTTCGCCAAAAAGCGCGAGCTGCTGGAGGCCAACCTCAGCGCACTGCGAGCTGGGCACGCCTACGGTGAAACGACGGAGGACTTCGCCGTTCGCTTCGAGGTGGCACCGGCCCCCATGACGCCAGGCACGTACCGCACCGTCACCGGCGGCCAAGCGCTCGCCCTCGGCCTCGCGACCGCAGCTCAACGCAGCGGGCTGCCGATGGTGCTTGGCTCATACCCGATCACCCCGGCCTCGGATGTGTTGCACGCACTGGCTTCGTTAAAGCAGTACAACATCACCACCTTGCAGGCCGAGGATGAGATCGGCGCGATCGGGATGGCGCTCGGGGCTGCGTATGGCGGGGCGCTCGGAGTGACCACGACCTCGGGCCCGGGCTTGGCGCTGAAGTCCGAGACGATCGGCTTGGCGGTTGCAACCGAGCTGCCGCTGGTCATCATCGACGTGCAGCGCGGCGGCCCATCCACCGGGTTGCCGACCAAAACCGAGCAGGCCGACCTGCTGCAAGCCCTGTACGGGCGCAATGGTGAGTCCCCCGTCGCGGTCATCGCGGCCCAATCTCCCACCGACTGCTTCGACGCAGCACTGGAAGCGATCCGTATCGCCACCACATACCGGACCCCAGTCATCCTGTTGTCCGATGGGTATCTGGCCAATGGGTCGGAGCCGTGGTCGGTGCCGCAGGTGAGCGACTTGCCGTCGGTGGACGTGAAGTTCGCGACCAGCCATAACGACATCGATGACTCCGGCGCCTCGGTCTTCCATCCGTTCTTGCGCGACCCGCAGACGCTCGCTCGGCCATGGGCGATCCCCGGCACCGCCGGCCTGGAGCACCGCGTCGGCGGCATCGAGAAGGCCGATGTCACGGGCCACATCTCCTACGATCCCAACAACCACGACAAGATGGTGCGGCTGCGGGCGGGCAAGATCGAGGCGATTGCGGACACGATCGGTGACCTCGAGGTCGATGACCCCACCGGTCAGGCTCGCATCCTGGTGCTCGGCTGGGGCTCGACCTACGGTCCGATCAGCGCGGCTACCCGCCTGGTACGTGCCGCCGGCACCGAGGTAGCCCAAGCCCACCTACGGCACATCAATCCGTTCCCGGCCAACCTGGGTGAGGTTTTGCACAGCTACGAGCGCGTCATCGTGCCTGAGATGAATCTGGGCCAGATGGCGTTGCTGCTGCGCGGGCACTTCCTGGTGGACGTCCAGTCACACACCTCGGTGCGCGGTATGCCGTTCACCGCCACCGAGTTGGCCGAAGTGCTGCATACCCATGCACTGCTGGTCAGCGACCCAGCAGACTCGGCCATGCACGAGGCCGCAGGGAGTAACCGATGAGCGCCAACCCGATCCCAGAGCCCATTGACCTCGGCATGCCTGGTGAAGGCACCCACGGCGTTCCTCGCGTCGAAACGCAGGCGGCACCGGCCACCAAGAAGGACTTCACCTCCGATCAGGAGGTGCGGTGGTGCCCGGGGTGTGGTGACTACGCCGTGCTCGCTGCCGTGCAGTCGTTCCTGCCTGACTTGGGTTTGCGCCGGGAGAACATCGTCTTCGTTTCGGGGATCGGGTGCTCGTCTCGTTTTCCGTACTACCTGGACACCTACGGCCTGCACTCGATCCACGGCCGGGCACCAGCGATCGCGACCGGTCTGGCCACGGCCCGCGGTGACCTATCGGTGTGGGTAGTGACCGGCGATGGAGACGCGCTGTCGATTGGTGGCAACCATCTGATCCATACGCTGCGCCGTAACGTCAACATGACGATCTTGCTGTTCAACAACAAGATCTACGGGTTGACCAAGGGTCAGTATTCGCCGACCTCCGACATCGGCACCGTGACCAAGTCGACCCCGGTCGGCTCGGTGGACCAGCCGTTCAACCCGGTCTCGCTCGCGCTCGGGGCTGAAGCCACGTTCGTCGCGCGCACCTTGGACTCCGACCGCGCCCACCTCGTCGAAGTGCTCAGCGCGGCCGCAGCGCACCGTGGTACCTCGCTGGTGGAGATCTATCAGAACTGCCCTATTTTTAACGACGGCGCGTTCCAGTTGATCAAGGATCGGGAGCAGGGCAAGGCTCGGATCGCCTACTTGCGCGATGGCGAACCCATCCGGGTGGGTGCTGAGCACGTGGTGGTTCGCGACGGGTCGGGGATGCGGGTCGTGCCCGAGGCTGAGGCCACCGCCGACGCGACCTGCGAGATCGTCGTGCACGATGCCGCCTTGGACGACCCGGCCCAAGCCTTCGCCGTGTCCCGATTGGATGAGCCGGGCATGCAACACGTGCCGATGGGTATCTTCCGGCAGGTCCAGCGACCCACCTACGATGACCAGGTCCGCGCCCAAGTCGACGGCGCTATCGCCGGTGCTGGTGGGCCCGCGAGCGAGGATGACCTCCAAACGCTGCTGCACGGCAATGACACCTGGACCGTCGCGGAGTGAGCGCGCCGCCCGCCGGCGATCACGCTCCTGCGGGTGAGATCAGCGACACTGGCGTCGTCACGCGCGGGACGGCCTACGGGTTAGCCGCTTACGGTCTGTGGGGACTGTTCCCGCTGTACCTCCTCGCCTTGAAACCTGCCGGGGCGGCCGAAGTGCTGGTGCACCGGGTGTTGTGGGCATTCCTCATCTGCGTGATGCTGCTCGCGATTGCGGGTCGCTTGCGCTGGCTGCGGCATCTTTTCACCAGACCGCGCATGCTGCTCGCTGCTACCGCGGCCGGCCTGTTGATCGGCACGAACTGGGCTATCTACACCTTCGCGGTGCTGAACGAGCACGTCACCGAGGCAGCGCTCGGATACTTCATGAATCCGCTGGTCACGGTCGCCTTGGGGGTGATAGCCCTGCGTGAGCGCCTCCGGGTGGCTCAGTGGGCCGCGGTCGGTATCGGCGCTGTGGCGGCGATGTACTTGACGATCGACTACGGCAGACCCCCGTGGATCTCCATTGCGTTGGCGCTGTCATTTGCGAGCTACGGATTGGTGAAGAAGCGGATTGGCTCGTCCTTGTCCGCGATCCAGTCCTTGACCGCAGAGACCATGGTGATCGCACCATTCGCGGTGGCGGCGCTGGTCTATCTCAGCGTGACCGGGGTAGCCACTTTCACCACCCAAGGCGTGGGCCATATGTTCTTGCTGGCCGGCGCTGGGATCGCCACAACGGTCCCGCTGCTTTTCTTTGCGGCAGCCGCGCGGCGGATTCCACTGACCACGATCGGGTTGCTGCAGTTCTTGACACCCGTACTTCAATTGCTGACCGCCGTGGTTCTCCTCGGGGAGCAGATGCCCGCTTCTCGATGGTGGGGATTTGCCCTGGTGTGGGTGGCCCTGGTGGTCCTCAGCATCGACTCGCTGATCAACGCCAACCGCAGGGGACGCGCTCATCGCCTGGCCGCTGGAGCTGCACTGTAGATGGCACGCCGAGTATTGCTCGTCGCGTGGGGATCCCGCGGTGATGTCGCACCGATCGTCTCACTGGGTCGTGGCCTGGCCGCTGCTGGGGATACGGTCTCAGTGCTTGCCAGTCGCGATTTCGAGGCGATGATCACGAGCGCAGAGCTGCGTTATCGGCCGTTCGACGTTCACATCAAAGCAGTCGCACAATCCGCCGAGGGTCGATCGTGGCTCGGCGGGCACCGCAGCCTGATCGGTGAGAGTCGAGCCCTGGAGCGGGTTCTCGACAGGTATGCCCAGCCGATGATCGAGGGGATGTGGTCTGAAACCGGCGATGTCGATGTGGTGATCAGCAGTGTGCTGACTGCAGATGCCTGTGCAAGTTTGACCAGGGCGCGGGGTCAGTCTCATGCACTGGCGCTTTTGGCGCCTGTTCTGCCGAGCCGCCGCGGGGCCAGCTCTCCCAGCGCGCTCGCTCCCCATCGAGACAGCGCGCTCAACGCTGCCTTCGGCGCGGCCGTGTTGCGAGCCTCATACCGATTGGTGCGGGTGCCTGGCGATGAGATCCGACGCCGTCTCGGACACGATCGCACCCGGGCGTCCTGGCTGGCCCGGCAACTGACACAGATGCCCATTGTCGTCGGCACGAGCCCGTTGGTGGTGCCACCCGCACCGGACCAGCCGCAGGTGCGGATGACCGGCTATTGGCCGCCGTACAGCCAGACGCCCTCGGCTGAAGCCGAAAGAGCTCGCATCGAGTCCTCGCTGTCCGCAGCGCGGGCATCCGGCAAACAGGTCGTCTTCCTGAGCTTCGGCAGCATGACCACCGCGGACCCACAGGAGAGCGCCTACCTCTTGGTCCACGCTGCGGCTGCGGCTGGGGTGCACGCGGTGATTGGCCGGGGCTGGGGTGATGTCCCGGCGCACCTGAAAGATCGGGACGATCTCACGCTGGTCGGCGAGGTGCCGCATGAGTGGCTGTTTGCCCAGTGTGACGCGGTCGTGCACCACGGCGGTGCTGGGACAACCGGGTCGGCCATCCGCGCTGGCCGCGCGCAGGTAGTCGTGGCACATATGGGCGATCAGCCGTACTGGGCGCGACGGGCCGAGGCCTTGGGGGTCGCCGGCGCCGGCTTGCGTCGCACCGGTCTGACCTCTGCGCGACTCGCCGCAGCCATCACCGCCACCACCACAGGGCCGGACGCAGAACAGATGCGCCACGCGGCGGGCGAGCTGGCCGCATCCGTGGGAGCCGAAGACGGCGTGAGCGCGGCGGTCGCGGCCCTACGACCAGAGGTTTTCGAGATCTAGCGTGTCAGGCGCGACGAGCGAGTTCGGCGACGGCTGCCCGCACTGCCGCCGCGCCTTCATCGGCGTCATCGCTGCCTCGAGGTGTCTCCAGAGCGAGGTGACGTCCGCTGGCTCGATACACCAGGAGACCAGGACCGCCCTGGACGATGAACGCGGTATGCCGTGCGCTCCAGCGCAATCCCCAGCCGCCGTACACCATCGGGTCGATCTGCGCACTGGCCACGCCAAGGATCTGATCGGCCGACACAGTCACCAGAGGCAAACCCAAGACGTGTGAGCGCACCCGGATACCAGCGCTATCGACCTGTACCTCGATCCGTGACCAGGCGAGCATCACCGCGCAGAACGCGACGCCGATCAGCCCGATGCTGATCAACCACCACAGTGAACTGACCCCCATGGACAGCAGCACGATCGCCCCAAACGTCAGCACCCCGAAGACAGTCAGCAAGGCCATCCGCCGCGAGTACACCTGCACCTGCCACAACGGCTCGCTCGTACCGGGTGCGCTGTTGTGCCCGACCGTGATCTGCGGGATCGAGGCGCTATCGGGCGAGCGATCGGTCATCACCGCAGGGGGAGCCCACAGCCGGTCGCGCTCGGGAATGAGTTCGACAATGGACTGCAGACTTGGCCGTTGAGCGCCGTGAAGGGTGGCCACGACCCAACCCCAGATGAATCCGATCAGCGGACAGGCGAGAAGGTACGCGGTGCCTCCGGTCACGACCAGGCATGCGCCCGCGGCTCCCAGACCACCGGCAAACGCCATTAGGGCACGCGATGCGGACGCCGGAATCCATCGCCCGAGTGCCGCTATCAATGCCGTCGAGACGGTCGCCACAACGGTGAGCCCCAACGCGAACGCGTTGATGCGTGCGTTGCTCGTGTCGGGCTCCCCCATGAGCATGACCTGGACGACGGAGACGATCAGCAACCCCAGCAACGGCAGGCTCGCCGCCACGCCAGCCAGAGCGCGGCTCGGCACGAGAGTCCTCATGACCTGCACCCTACGGCGAACCGTGCATTTACCAGTTCGACTCTCACTTCTCGGGGCAACCTGCCCGGGACTGACACGTCTTGCGGCAGTATCCCAGGGAGCAGGACCGGCGGTAACAGTGAATCAGACGGAGCGATCGGCGACGCCGTCCACCAGCGCCCGAAGAGCATCGGCACCAGGCCCCTCGGGCAAGCCAGCGAGTTGCGACCTGGTCTGCGCGGCGAAGGAGGCAATGTGTTCGCGTGCGCGCGCCATCGCTGGATGGATGCGGAGCAGCTCCACCGCCTCGGCAACATCGGCGGCATCAGTGATCGGGCCAGCCAAAAGATTGACCAGACGTTCGTCACCGGGTCTCGACATCGAGCGGGCATAGAGCACCGGCAAGGTTGCTTTGCCCTCGCGGAGGTCGGCTCCGGGCGCCTTGCCCGACTCTTCAGCGTCCGAGGCGATGTCGAGGATGTCGTCGGAGAGTTGAAAGACGATGCCGAGGTTCTCTCCGAACGACGTCAACTGCTCGACCACCGGAGCGTCAGCGCCGCCAAACATCGCTCCATATCGAGCCGATGTGGCGATCAGCGAGCCGGTTTTGTCGGCGAGCACTGAGAGGTAGTGCTCGATCGGATCGACGTCCGCGCCCGGGGGGCGTTCATCGCGGATCTGTCCCGAGCACAACCGCACAAACGTCGCGGCCTGAATTTTGACCGCTTCCGGGCCCAGATCGGCGATCACGGATGACGCCGTGCCGAAGAGCAGGTCGCCGACCAGGATCGAGGTCGCGTTGCCGTAACGCACGTTGGCGCTCTGCACGCCACGGCGCAACTCCGCCTCATCCATCACGTCGTCGTGATAAAGCGAGGCGAGGTGCGTCAACTCGACGCCGACGGCAGCCTCAATCACCGCCGGGGTTATTTCACCCACCGTCTGGGCTGTGAGCAGGGCCAACAACGGCCGGAACCGCTTGCCACCGGCTTGCGCCAGATGACCAGAAGCCTCGTCGATAAACGGGTCGTGATGATCGACCACTTCCATCAGCCGAGCATCGACAGACTCCAACGCGTCGATCAGGCTGTCCTGGAGTTCGTCGTCAGCCTCCAGCAACGTCGCAGGCGAGGCCTGCATCACCGGATGAACTGTGAGGCTTGCTCCGCCAACTCCAGCATGGGCGAGGGCATAATGCCCAGGCCGAGCGTCACCAGCAGGCCCACTGCCACGGCGAACGTGGTCAGCGATGACGGCTCGACGGCCGCCGTGTCACCGGTGCGCTCCCCGAAGTACATCGTCACGATGAGCCGGAAGTAGACGTATGCCGTCACCGCGCTGGCCAGGACACCGATCACGGCGAGCCATGCGCCGTTGTTGGCAATCGCAGCCGAAAAGACCGCGAACTTGCCGGTGAAGCCCGAGGTCAACGGGATGCCCGCAAAGGCCAGGAGGAGGAAACTGAAGGAGGCGGCGATCCACGGGTTTGTCCGTGCCAGCCCAGACCACTGCAGAACGTGTGTCGCCTCGCTGCCTGAGGAGCGCACGAGGGTGACCAGCGCGAAAGCAGGCACGGTCATGAAGCCATATGCCGCCAGATAGAAGATCGTGCCGGACACGCCAGCACTGTCGAGCGCCAAGAAACCAACCAGGATGAACCCGGCATGGGCGATCGAGGAGTACGCCAGGATGCGCTTGATGTCGTTTTGGCCCACAGACATCACCGCGCCGACGATCATGGTGACTGCCGCCACGGCTGCCAGAATCGGTTGCCAGTCGAGCCGGGCCGCTTCGCCAGCGACATAGAACACCCGCAGCAAAGCACCGAACGCGGCGACCTTGGTGACGGCTGCCATGAACCCGGTCACCGGGGTGGGGGCACCCTGGTAAACGTCCGGCACCCACGAGTGGAACGGCACTGCGCCGACCTTGAACAGTAGGCCGGTGGCAATCAGCAGCAGACCCGGCATGAGCAAGCCGTCCATACCGATCTCGCTGGTGACCGACTCGGCGATGACATCGAACCGCATCGAGCCGGCATACCCGTAGACAAGGGTGGCGCCGAAGAGGAAGAACGCCGAAGAGAAGGCTCCGAGCAGGAAGTACTTCAGGGACGCTTCCTGCGATAGCAAGCGCCGCCGGCGAGCCAGACCACACATGATGTACAGCGGCAACGACAGGACCTCAAGGGCAATGAACATCACGATGAGGTCATTGGACATCGGGAAGAGCATCATGCCGCCGACGGCGAACAGCGTCAGCGGATAGATCTCCGTCGTGGTTGAGCCCACCTTGACCGCGAGCGCTTCCTCAGCCGATCCCGGGACGGAGACGCCGGCCTGCGTGAAGGCGTCCGGCACATTTCCGCCGAGGCGTTCGCTCATCACCATCACGCCAATGATCGACAAGGTGATCACGAGACCCTGCAACAGCAGTGCCGGCCCGTCGATGACGACCGCTCCTGCGGCAGTCGGGCCCTGGTGATCTGGGGCGACCAGGATGAGCAGCGCCAACGCCACGACCAGGGTCGCGATCGTGAGCGGCATCTGGACCATGTACCGCTTGTCCCGGCCGGCAAAGCCCTCGACGGCCACGCCGATCAGACCACCAGCAAACACCGCGATCAGCGGCGACAGCGCCAGATAGGCAATCTCAGGGGCGATGAATTCCATCAGTCGTCACTCCCTTCGGTCGTGTCGGAGGCATCGTCGGGTGCGCTCGCTTCGTCACTGCCGGAGCCAGAGACACCCACGTACTGCAACGTGGTGTCCACAGCGGGCTCCAGCACATCGAGAACCGGCTTGGGATAGAACCCGAGGACCAAGAAGGCCGCAATCAGCGGAGCGACGACGAACTTCTCCCGCAACGACATGTCGGGTGTGGCGGACCACTCCTGCGGCTTCGGGCCGGTGGCGATCTTTTGGTACATCAGCAAGATGTACAACGCGGCCAAGATGACACCCATGGTGCCCACCACGGCGTAGACCGGGTAGTTCTGATAGGTACCGATAATCACCATGAACTCGGAGACGAAGGAGTTCAGTCCCGGCAGGGCGAGACCGGACAGGCCAGCCACGAGCAAAGATCCAGCGACCAGTGGGGTGACTCGCTGCCACCCACCGAAGTCAAAGATGTCCTGCGACCCGCGGCGCTGCACCAACATGGCGCCGATCAGGAACAACGCGGCTGTAGTGAAACCGTGATTGACCATGTACAGCGTCGAGCCGGTCTGGCTCACCGTGGTGACGGCGAAGATGCCCAACACGATGAAGCCGAAGTGGCTGATCGACGTGTAGGCGATGAGCCGCATCATGTCCCGCTGTCCGATAGCGAGCGCTGCGCCAATCAGAATCGAGAGCACCGCGAAGACCATCACCACAGGCGTCGCCCAGCGACTGGCGTCGGGGAACATCTGCAAGCAGAACCGGATCATGCCGAAGGTGCCGACCTTGTCGAGCACACCAACCAACAGCACGGACGTCGCCGGGCGAGCCTCGCTCGCCGCGTGCGGCAACCAGGTATGGACCGGCCACATGGGGGCCTTGATCGCAAAGGCGATGAAGAAGCCGACGAACAGTGCGCGTTCGATCCAGGTGCTGATCTCCAAACCGGTGAGGTTCTCGATCAAGAAGCCGTCGGCACCGCCGGGACCTTGGAAGTACACACCGATGACCGCGACCAGCATGATCAACCCGCCCAAGAGCGAGTAGAGCAAGAACGTTGTTGCGGCCTTGGCGCGACCAGGACCGCCGAAGCTACCGATCAAGAAGTAGACCGGGATCAACATCGCCTCGAAGAACACGTAGAACATGAAGACGTCTGTCGCGGCGAAGACACCGATCATGAACGCTTCCAAGATCAGCATCAACGCGAAATAGCCATGCTGGCGACGCGCATGCCCCAGCGGCACGTCCTCCCACGCTGCCAGCAGACAGATCGGCACCAAGACCACGCTGAGCAAGATCATCGTCAGCGAGATGCCGTCGATGCCTAGTGCGTAGCTCACGCCGAACTGTGGGATCCAGGAGTAGACCTCGGTGAGCTGGAACTGTGAGTCGCCCCCACCGCCGAGCTCAAACTGGAAGGCGGTGAGTATGCCGACCACCAGAGTCAGCAGTGAGATGCCAAGGGCTACTTCTCGGACCCGCTCGAAGCCTTTGGGCAGGAGCGCGACGCCGGCACCACCGATCGCGGGGATCAGCAGCAGCGTGGTCAGCCAGGGGAAGTCAGTCATCACTGCATCACCAACACGGCGAGGACAATGACCGCAGTACCGATCAGCATGGTCATCGCATAGGACCGCGCGAATCCGGTCTGCGTCTTTCTCAAGGCGGACGACAGCGCGGACACCGCTCCGGCGGTCTTGGCCACAAGTCCGCCATCGACCACGTCCCGGTCGGCGGCGCTTGTGATGTCGACTATGCCCTGACCCGGCTTGCGCAAGAAGATCTCGTTGAAGTCGTCCTGGAACAGGTCACGGCGCGCGGCCTGAGTCACGAAGGTCCCTTCCGGAGCGGTCTTGGGCACATCCTTACGCTGGTACATCAGGTAGGCCAGACCCGCCCCGAGCAACAGCAGGATGAAAGCGAGCACCTGGATAACGATCACGGGAATAACAGGCTCAGGGTGCTCCTCGTGGCCGAAGACTGGGTCCAGCCATCCGGACAAGATGCCCGTGGGGTACAGCAGAGCACCCAAAGCGATGGACCCCACGGCCAGGATGATCATCGGCACGGTCATCGTCAACGGAGACTCATGCGGATCAACATCGTCGGCCCAGCGTGCCTTGCCATGGAACGTCATCAGGAACAGACGCACCATGTAGAAGGCCGTCACGCCAGCAGCCAACAGAGCGGCACCTCCGAAGACCCACGGGCGCCATGCGCCTTCACCTTGATCGATGAAGGCGGTCTCGATGATGAAGTCCTTCGAATACCAACCAGAGGTGAACGGCACACCGATGATGGCCACGACGCCGGCGCCGAAGGTAATCCAGGTGGTCTTCATCTTCGCCGACAGGTTGCCGAAGCCGCGCATGTTGACCTGATCGTTCATGCCGTGCATGACCGAGCCGGCACCAAGGAACATGCCTGCCTTGAAGAACCCATGCGTGACCAGGTGGAAAATCGCGTACAGATAGCCCAGCGGCCCGAGCCCCACGGCCAACATCATGTAACCGATCTGGCTCATGGTCGATGCCGCGAGGGCCTTCTTCAGATCGTCCTTGGCGCAACCCACGATCGCCCCGTACACCAGCGTGATGGTGCCGACGATCACGACACCCAATCGCGCGTCTGGGGTCAGGTCGTAGATTGCTTGGCTCCGGGCCACCAGATAGACACCGGCGGTGACCATCGTCGCGGCGTGGATGAGCGCGGACACCGGCGTCGGGCCGGCCATCGCGTCCCCCAACCAGGACTGCAACGGGAACTGCGCGGACTTACCGCAGGCACCCAGGAGCAACAACAGGCCAACGGCCAGCAACGTGCCCTGCCCCAAGGTCTCGGCTTCACCGTGCACTGTGGAGAAGTCGAGTGCGCCGAGGTTGGCGAACAACACGGCCATCGCGGTGATCAGCCCGACGTCACCGATTCGGTTGACGATGAACGCCTTGTTGGCCGCGGACGCGAACTCGGGGTTGTGGTTCCAAAACCCGATGAGGAGGTAGGAAGCCAGGCCCACGCCTTCCCAGCCGACGAAGAGCAGCAGGTAGGAGTCGGCGAGCACCAGGATGAGCATGGCCGCGATGAAGAGGTTCAGGTACGCAAAGAAGCGACGCTTGTCCGGGTCGTGCTCCATGTAACCCAGGGAGTAGACATGGATCAGCGAGCCAACGAACGTAATCAACATGACGAAGGTCAGCGACAACGGATCGAGCAGCAAGCCCGCACTCAGGCTCAGCTCGCCAGCCGAGATCCAGTCCCAGAGAGGCACCGACAGCGCCCGATCCTCCCCCGGCATGCCAGCAAGTTGGATAATCACTCCGAGCCCGATGGCGAAGCTGGCCCACGACAGGGCCACCGCCATCATGGGACCAAAGGTGTCCGTGGCTTTGCCGCCGACCAACAAGATCGCAGCCCCGAGCAGGGGCAGCGCAATCATCAGCCACCCCAGGGCCGCGAAGCCGCCGGCTTCGGTCGCGCGAACCGCAGTCGGCTCGACCACATCGGCCAGCGCGATACCAACATGTGTGGAAAGCACAGAAACCCCTTAGAGCTTCAGCAAGCTGGCGTCGTCCACCGAGGCGGAGCGACGAGCGCGGAAGATGGACATGATGATCGCCAAGCCGACGACAACCTCAGATGCGGCGACCACCATGATGAACAGGGCGTAGACCTGACCATCCAGCGTGCCGTGCATCCGGGAGAAGGTCACCAACGAAAGGTTGCAGGCGTTGAGCATGAGCTCGACACCCATGAAGACCACGATGGAGTTGCGTCGGGTGAGGACGACCAACGCGCCGATCGTGAACAGCAGCGTCGCCAGGTAGATGTAGGCGGCCAGCGTCATGAACTGGCCCCCTCAGTGCCGTGACCGCCGCGCTCGGCGTCCGCCCCGCTATCCGGCACTTCCCTGCCTGAGGGCTCGATCGATTCCGAATCACCGATCGCGTCGTAGGCGGCGTCTGTGCTGGCCGTGTAACCGGTGGCTGAACCGACTTGACCACGCGCAACCAGCACGCGCGGCACGGACTCTTCGGTGGGTGTGCCATCGGGCAACAACGCGGGAGTGTCTGCGGCGTTGTGCCGTGCGTAGACACCCGGGTTCGGCTTACCAGCAAGCCATTTGCCAGAGGCAATCGTCTGGTCTGACCGGTTGCGTTGAGAGATCGCCGGTGTGAGGCGTTCGTGGTGGGCAAGCACCATGGCCCCCATCACGGCGATCACGAGCAGCGCGCCCAGCATTTCGAAGCCGAACACCTGGCGAGTGAAGATTTCGCGGGCCAGCGCGGTGATCGCGCCTTCTTCTTGGACGGCTTCCAAACCCACCGACTCCATGAACTCAACACCCGTCAAGCTCACCATGACGATGGCGGCAAAACCGAGAGCGAAAATGTAGGCGAAGAGGCGCTGGCCAGGCAGCGTCTCGACGAGGGAGTCCGAGGCGTCGACTCCAACCAGCATGACGACGAAGAGGAAGAGCATCATCACCGCGCCGGAGTAGACGAATATCTGGATAACTCCCACGAACTCAGCATCTTGGGCGATGAAGAAAACACCTAGAGAGACCATGACCAGCGCGGTCGCCATCGCCGCGTGCACGGCTTTGCGAGCAAAAAGCAGACCGAGCGCTCCCAGAACAGTCGCCGTTCCAAGGACCCAAAAGAGCAGCGCCTCGCCTCCGCTCACCGGTACACCTCCTGATCGGCCTTGTTGTCTGGCTCGGCTTCCTGCTCCACACCATCGCGCGCCGCCACGTAGTCACGCTGATTTTGCGTTGGACCGGTGATCTGGCCCTTGTAGTAGTGGCTGTGATCGGTGCCCTCTGCCATGGGCAGCGGCGCGCGAAGCATACCGTCATCCATGGGTCCGAGGAGTTGGTGCTTTTCGTAGATCAGCGGCGCACGCTCAGAGTCTGCCAACTCATACTCATTCGTCATCGTCAACGCGCGGGTGGGACAGGCTTCAATGCACAGTCCGCAGAAGATGCAGCGCAGGTAGTTGATCTGATAGACGCGGCCATATCGCTCACCCGGCGAGAAGCGTGCTTCCTCGGTGTTGTCGGCACCTTCGACCAAGATCGCGTCAGCGGGGCAAGCCCACGCGCACAACTCGCAACCGATGCATTTCTCCAGCCCATCGGCATACCGATTGAGCTGGTGACGTCCGTGGAAGCGAGCCTGCGAGGGTCGCGGCTTCTCCGGGTACTCCTCGGTCGTCACCTTGCGGAACATTGTGCTGAAGGTGACCCCAAAGCCAGCGACGGGAGCTAGCAACTCGGCGAAGAATCCCTTCTCCTTCTCTTCGCGGTTGCCGTCGGCAGCCCGACGCTCCGGAGTGATCTTGTCCGTGTTCTCACCGGTCTGACCCTTGGGCCGGAGGATATCTCGGCCGTCCTCGAGCTCACCGTCGTCGTCAGTGTGCTCGGCTTTCTGGTCCTCATTCGCCACGGTTCTCCTCCGACTCCTGCGCAGATGCGCTTGGACTAGCCTCGACGGTCACTGGCTCAGCGGCAGCGACCGCGCGGGGCCGTTCTACCAGTCGTTGTCCCGGAAGTGGCGGCACCGGATAGCCGCCCGCGTACGGATCGACCTCAGGGGGGACTTCGCGGGCAGCCAAGACCGCTTCCTTGGCGGCTTGGGAACGGCGATCCCACAGCAGCAACGCTCCGATGACGATCA
The DNA here is from genome assembly GCA_049671385.1 of Ornithinimicrobium sp. GTDB lineage: Bacteria > Actinomycetota > Actinomycetes > Actinomycetales > Dermatophilaceae > Ornithinicoccus. Next base: position 23,529 of record JBATUU010000028.1, read on the forward strand.
CCGCAATGACCACAACTGTGATCACGGTGGCCCAGACGCTGTCACCGAAGTAACCCACCTGAGCTGCGCGGATCAAGGACACCGCGACAACCCACGCCAGAGCAGCCGGGATCATGACTTTCCAGCCCAACTTCATGAACTGGTCGTAGCGCACACGCGGCAGCGATCCCCGCAGCCAGACGAAGATGAAGATGAACATCCACATCTTGAGGAAGAACCAGAGCAGACCCCACCAGCCCTCGTTGAACATGCCGTCGTTGATCCAGGAAATAGGCGGTGGCGCCATCCAGCCGCCCAGGAACAAGGTGGTCGCCAGCGCCGAGACGGTGAACATGTTGATGTACTCACCGATGAAGAACATGCCGAACTTCATCGAGGAGTACTCGGTGTGGAATCCGCCGCCGAGCTCACCCTCACCCTCAGCGAGGTCGAACGGCAGCCGGTTGACCTCGCCCACCATCGTGACCACATAGATCACGAACGAGAAGAACAACGGAATGATGTACCAGAGTTCTGCCTGCGCGGCCACGATCTGGGAAGTGGACATCGAGCCCGCATACAAGAACACGGCAACCAGCGCGAGTCCCATTGCAATCTCATAGGAGATGACCTGGGCCGTCGAACGGATGCCACCGAGCAGCGGATACGTCGACCCCGAAGACCATCCAGCCAACACGAAGCCATAGGCAGCCACGCCCGCAACCGCGAGCACCAGCAAAACGGCGACCGGGGTGTCGGTGAGCTGCAAGGGGGTGGTGTGGCCGAACATCTCGACCGTGCCACCCATCGGGATGATCGCGAACGAGACGAATGCTAGAGATCCAACGAGCAGTGGCGCGATGATGAACATCAACTTGTCCGCCGCCTTGGGCGTGACGTCTTCCTTCATCATCAGCTTCAGGCCATCGGCCAAGGTCTGGAACAGGCCGAAGGGCCCGAACCGGTTCGGACCTGGACGCTGCTGCATGCGACCGATCACCCGGCGCTCGAACCAGATCACGATCAACACGTTGAGCAACAGAAAGACAAAGATCATCTGGCCCTTGATGAGGGTCAGCCACCACGGCGTGTCGCTGAAGTCCGCGACGGGCGCATCCATCCTGGGAAGTGGAGCGCCTGCAGCCATCGCATCCAGGGAGAGGGCCGCGAGTTGATGGGAGATCATGCCAAGCCTCCTAGAGCCGGTGCGTTAGCGGCGGCGATCCGCACGACCGCTCCCGCATCGACACCCAGCATCGGTCGCACCTGCGAACCCGTCGAGTTGGTGGGCAGCCACACGACGCCGTCGGGCATGGCCGTGACCGTCAAGGGGACTGTGATCACTCCCGCCC
>JBATUU010000029.1:0-2169 GCA_049671385.1 Ornithinimicrobium sp.
GGCCTCGATGCCGAACTCTCGCCAGTACTCTTTCGCGAGTTCCTCGCCAACTGTGCTCACCGAATCGGCACAAGTGACCCACCGGCGCACGATCCATGCGTTGTATGGCGCAACGAACCACCTCCACCGCCATGACTGCTCGTTTTGCCGCGTGGCGTATTCGTGGAGATCGGCGTGCACTCCCCCGGCATTCAGCGTCAGCGCCAGCGGCACCGTCTCGACATCATTGGCAACAATGGCATCCCAGCGTTCTGCGCAGAGCCGGGAGCGCAGGAATCGAATCACTGGCGCGGAGTCGTAGGCCCGCTGATAGCAGCGAGCGATCAGCCATCCCCGCCTTTTGTGCCACGCCACGAGCTCGTCGGGGATCCGCAGATGCTCAATCACACCCGGCGGCGACGTGCCGTAGCCCACTGTGCTGACGTCGTATTCAGAGCTCAACAACGTGATCTGGCGAAGCACGCGGGCATCGCTGCGCAGCGTGCTGAAGGCCAGCACCAACACGCGGGGGCGGGTCATCGGTCCAGCACCTCGACGTAGAGGTTGAGCAGCGCGGTTTCCTCGTGTTCCCACGTCAGAGCCGAGGAAGCCGCACGTGCGGCCGCACGATATGCCTGTGGGTCACTCAACACAGACTCGATGGTGCTTGCCATGTCGGCGGGATGGTCGGTCCTAAAGATCTCGCCCACCGCGAGCTCCCGCACCAGCGAAGCCGTGTCCGGCAGATCAGCTGCCACCACCGGGACGCCGGCGTGGATCGACTCGAACAGCTTGTTGGGCAGGCTGTACTCGTAGCTCAGACAGATCGGCCGCACGAACACCACCGAAAGGTCGGCATCCGCGAGCGCCGCCGACACCTCATCCGGGGCGACCGCGCCGACAAAGTGGACTCGACCGGATATACCCAGCCGTTCGATAAGGGTGTACAGACTGACCAGATAGTCGGGCTCGCCGTATCCGAGCAGCACGAAGTGCACCTCATCGGATAGCAGCGTCAGCGTCGCCAGGGTTTCTTCGATGCCGCGTGCCGTCGTAATCCGCCCACCGTAGGCGATGACCCGGTCCCCATCGTCCAGACCGGCCAACTCGCGCAGCCGGCCCTGGGCCGGTGACTCAGCCAGCGAATCTGACGAGGGCCCACGCGGCGCATTACGCACCAGGGCGGGGGCCTGCGACAGCAGGTAGCGACGCTGCAACCACTCGGCGATAGAAGGGCTGACGGTGATCACCCCGGCAGCGCGCCTGATCCCCACAGCCTCGATAGCCCGCTCAGCCCACGGCGCCACGGGCCGGTCGCTGCGAACATTGCGATGAAGCCACAACTCATGACTGTCGTAGACGATCTGTGCGCCGCACCGCTGAGCGATCCACAGTGCGGGCGCCAGGGTATTGCCGTCGTTCGCGTGGACCACCTCGGGTCGCCAGCAAACCGCGGCCCGGGCAGTGTGCAGCCAATACACCCCGAGGCTGAGCGTGCGATAGGTACGCAACCAGAGATCGGTGATGGTGAATGAAGCACGCGATGTCGGTGTCGATCGGCGCGGGTGCCTTGCTTCTGCTGCGGGGGTTCGACCGGTCAGACGCCGAGCGACTGCGAGGGCCAGCCGACCTGGCCTATACCGGACGAGCTCAAACTCCGGAGCCCGATCCGCCTCGATCCCATCGCCGATGACAGCCGGACCTTCGGCATACCCAGCCCGCCGACGGGCCACCGCAAAAATGCGCACTTCCGCTCCGGCGGCGCGCAGACTGGCCGCGGTCTTCAACACTCGGGAGTCGTTGTGTGCGTCGTTGTAGACGAGCAGTGCCACTCGAGGCGCCCGACCGCCAACCTGGCGCAACACCGCTGAGCCACGCGAGAGCTCACGCACCGGCATCAAGCCCGGCTAAGGCTGCCTGAGCGGCAAAATCAGGCACGGCTGCCACGACCTGCTCAAACCTGCCCTCAGCCACCAAGCAACCATCGCGCATAAAAAATACCGTGTCGCTGTGCCGGATCGTCGCCAACCGGTGGGCCACCACCACGACGGTGATCTGTCCATGTAACTCCCGAATGGCAGCGCTAACCGCTGCCTCAGTGCTCGTGTCGAGCGCTGAGGTGGCCTCGTCCATCACCAACACCGCCGGGTCGCCATACAAAGCCCGGGCGATGCCGAGCCGCTGTCGCTG
>JBATUU010000030.1:0-2310 GCA_049671385.1 Ornithinimicrobium sp.
CACCCGCCCCACCACCGACCGGGTGCGCGAGGCGCTGTTCTCCCGGATCGAGTCTGTGGTCGATCTCAGCGGGGCCAGGGTGCTGGATCTGTATGCCGGATCAGGAGCTCTCGGCTTGGAGGCAGCATCGCGGGGGGCGCGGTCGGTGTGGTGCGTGGAGTCCGATCCGCGAACCGCCGCGCTGATCACCCGCAATGCCAGGCTCTTGAATCTGGGCGGCGTCGAGGTCACGACAGACCGCGTTGAGCGAGCGCTCGCGGGAGGGAGCCATGCGGGGGCCTACGACGTAGTGCTGGCCGACCCGCCATATCCCATGAGCGAGGAGGACGTGACGGCGTGCCTGACTGCATTGGTGACCCACGAGTGGCTAGCCAACGAGTCAATAGTTGTCATCGAACGTTCCAGCCGTAGCCCCGAGCCGACCTGGCCAACAGGTCTGGAGTATGTGCGCTCCCGCGCCTACGGTGAGACCGCGCTGCATGAAGCGATCGGTTGGACAGACAGGGTGTGAGCCATCGCCGCCCCCAGACCGAGGACAGCAGACGTCGACATGAAAGCATGAGCGCCATGAGCGACGCACCCACAACCCATCACACGATTCCGCGGCCCACCTCCGGTGACGTCGTCGAGTTGATCCTGAACGACCACCGACTCTTCGAGTCATTGATGCGAGACATGCGCGATGTCACAGCTGACCGGGCTGCTGCTCGGTCAGCCTTTGCCGATGTGCTGATCGCCCACGGTGAGGCCGAAGAAGAGAAGGTCTATCCCAAACTGCAGCGTAAGAGTGCGATCGATGCCGAGGAAGCCGAGCATGGCGAGCACGAGCATGCCGAGATCAACCAAGCCCTGTTGGCGTTGCTCGAGTGTGTCGGCACGGACACTGCGAAGTTCGACGACGCCGTGGAGGAGATGAACGAGGTGTTGCAGCACCATCTCAGCGAGGAGGAGCAGACGATCCTCAACCCGGCACGTACCGAGGTCTCAGAGCAGGTGCGTGCACACCTGGGGCTGGACTTCCTCGCCGCTCGAAGTGCTCACCTGGACGCTCGCGCAGGGTCGGTCGAGAATGTTCGATCGATCGTTAAACAGGCCCATGAGCAGGGCAAATTAGGTGAGTGAGCGGCTGACTGACTGTCGTGGCGCCAGATTGCTAGGAAAGCAGTCGATAGGCTGAGTCGATGACGTCGCGTGCGGTGTGCCCAGGGTCCTTCGACCCAGTCACCAATGGGCATCTGGACATTATCGAGCGAGCGGCGACCTTGTTCGATGAGGTTGCTGTGGTGGTCTTGCACAACCCGAGCAAGCACGGCTTCTTTGCCGTCCCAGAGCGCATTGAGTTGCTTGAGACCGTGATCGCTGCAGGCCCTTATGCCGCGCAGATGACGGTGGGTTCGTATGCCGATCAGCTCCTGGTCGATGTGTGTCGTCAGATCGGTGGCACGGTGGTCGTCAAAGGACTGCGTGGACCGGCCGACTACTCCTATGAGACGCCGATGGCGCGAATGAATGCCCACATGTCTGGTATCGAGACTGTCTTTCTGGCAGGAGACCCTCGGCTTGAGCACGTGTCCAGTTCGTTGATCCGAGAGATCGTCACCCACGGAGCCGACATCACGGGCATGGTGCCCGAAGCGGTGAGGGAAGCACTGCTGCGCAAAATTGGAACAGTCGCGTCACTGGAGTAGCCTGGAGCGTCTGCCTGTGGATCCCGCCGGGCAGATCCCTCTTCAACACACTGACAAGGCATCGACTTCATGGCACAGGAATCAAGCGACGACATCTGGGTGTTCAACACCCGGGAGTTGGTCCGCACTCCTGGCGCCATGCGGACGGTCACTCGGACTGTGAACGTCCCGTCAATGATCGGCACCGAAGTGATCGCCGTTCCCGCACAGGCGATGGTCGAGATCGAGATGCGGATGGAGTCCGTGCTCGAGGGGGTTTTGGCCACCGTAGCGATCCGAGCAGACGCCCAGGGGCAATGTGTGCGTTGCTTGGATGATGTGAGTGTCCCGGTCGAGGTCACCACACAGGAGTTGTTTGCCTATCCGGAGCGCGCGGCACACCGCGTCGAGGTGGGAGACACCGAGCAGGAAGAGGAGGGCTACCGCCTCGAGCAGGACCTGATGGACACTGAGTCGCTGGTGCGCGACGCGGTCGTTACCTCGCTGCCGTTTCAACCCGTATGTCGGGCAGACTGTCCTGGACTGTGTGCAGAGTGTGGGGCCCGTCTTGAGGATGATCCCACGCACTCGCACGAGAGCATTGACCCCCGGTGGTCGGCGTTGACCCAGTTAACCCAGCGTG
>JBATUU010000031.1:0-9966 GCA_049671385.1 Ornithinimicrobium sp.
GCCCAAGGGTGCCTTGGCGTCGATGACGAGTGACTTGTCGCCGGGCAGGTGAATGACGACATCCGGGCGCACCTTTGCTTCATGGCGAGTGACGGCGCTGACTTGCTCATCGAAGTCGCAGCGCGCAAGCATCCCGGCATGCTCCAGGACGCGTCGTAGTTGAGCCTCTCCCCAGACGCCGCGGACGCCGGAGGAGTTGAGTGCACCGGACAAGGTCGCGGTCTCTTGGCCGAGGGCGTCGGTGTGCGCGGCGACATCTTTCAGGACGGCACCGACCGCGCCGAACTGCTGAACCCGATCCCGCTCGAGGGCGTTGACGTGCTCGGCGACTCGGTCGAGCGTGTGCCGCAGCGGCGCCAACTCAGCGGCTACTGCCTTGTCCTGGGCGCTGTCGATGCGCTCGTGGTCCAGTTGCTCGGCAAGGAGGTCGCGTTCGGCCCGTAGCCCCGCGAGATCGACGCGTGCGCGCTGACTCTTCGCCCATCCGGCCAGTGCTGCACCGACCAGGAGACCCACCACCAGCGCGGTGAGCACACTGCATACCCAGAGAATGTCCATGCCGCACACGGTGCCACCTGGCGCCGACACACCTTGCTGGTGGCCAGCACGACCTTGAGTGAGGCAATGGGGCCACTGCCCGGCATTAGACTTCTGTCCCTGTGGCCCTCAGCATCGGAATCGTCGGACTGCCCAACGTCGGCAAGTCCACCCTCTTCAACGCCCTGACGAAGAACTCAGTGCTCGCGGCGAACTATCCCTTCGCCACGATCGAGCCCAATATCGGTGTCGTGCCGTTGGGGGATGGGCGTCTCACCCGGCTCGCCGAGATCTTCGACAGCGCCAAGATCCTCCCCGCGACCGTGTCCTTCGTCGATATTGCGGGAATCGTGCGCGGTGCATCGGAGGGGGAAGGACTGGGCAACAAGTTCCTGGCGAACATCCGTGAGGCGGATGCCATCTGCCAGGTTGTGCGGGCTTTCACTGATGATGATGTCGTGCACGTCGACGGCAAAGTCTCGCCGGTCGATGACATCGAGACCATCAACACTGAGTTGATCCTGGCCGATATGCAGACGCTGGAGGCGGCGATTCCTCGCCTGGAGAAGGAAGTGAAGGGCAAGAAAACGGACAAGGCGGTCCTCGATACCGCGCTCGCCGCCCAGAGCGTGTTGGAAGGAGGCACGACCTTGTATGCCGCGGGCGCCGACGCCGGCGTTTCGACCGAGCATGCCCGCACGCTGGGCCTGCTGACGACCAAACCCTTCCTCTATGTCTTCAACCTCGATGAAGACGGCCTCGTAGACGGGGAGCTCCACGACAAACTGGCTGCGCTCGTCGCGCCCGCCGAGGCGATCTATCTCAACGCAAAGCTGGAGTCTGATTTGGCGGAGCTGGAGCCCGATGAGGCTGCGGAGTTGCTGGAGTCAGTGGGGGTCGAAGAGCCGGGTCTGGACCAGCTGGCGCGCGTGGGCTTCGACACCCTCGGCTTGCAGACGTACCTGACGGCAGGGCCGAAGGAGTCCCGAGCCTGGACCATCCGGAAGGGCTTCACCGCACCACAAGCGGCTGGGGTCATCCACACCGATTTCCAACGAGGCTTCATCAAGGCCGAGGTCGTCTCCTTCGAGGCACTCGACGCGACGGGGTCCATGGCTGCGGCCAAAGCAGCCGGCAAGGTGCGGATGGAGGGCAAGGACTACGTGATGGCCGATGGAGACGTCGTCGAGTTCCGCTTCAACGTCTGAATCTGCGCGTTTCCCGAGGTCAGAGGGGCCTGACCCCTCCCAGTCCGCACACAGTCCGCAAGAGTTTTAGCGTGATCGCCTCGCCAACGTTCTCGGGTAAACCGGTCATGATATGACCGGTTTACCCTTCTAGGTTGGACGCATGAACTCACAATCGAATGCCACCGACTTTCCCGAGCCCACACTGATCGCCGTCAACAGTGTCAAGCTGGAGGTTTTTGGGCAGGCCGACAGAACGAGGGAAGCCCATCGTGCTCTGTCACCGCTGGCCGAATCTCGCCTTCACCCGGCGTCATCAGGTGCCCGCCCTCGGCCAGGTCAGCCCAACGTCGTGGGGGCGATTGACGGTGTTGGCTCAAATATTGCTCGAGTCAATCAGCCGAGGCCGGGTTGATCGGTATAGGCCACGGCGAGTCTGAACGTGGCCCATAGGACGCCGGTCGTTGCGGTCGCGATGAGCGACAGACCGAGGTCGGGCTGGAACAGCATGATCGTGCCAAGCGGCGCGCCGAACAGGGTCGGCACGAGGCGGAGGATCAACCATGCTGCGATCAGCGTGGTGAGCAGCGGGAACCACAGGCTGAAGCGACCGGAAATGCCCGACTTCGCGCGTATCTGGACGCGGTGCCACCAAGCCCAGACCATGCTGAGCAGGTACCCGATGGGCAGGAGCACCAGGCCAATGAACAGGGCCTTTTGGGGCCACCGGGAACCTTCGCCGCTGTAGTCAAGGCCCAGCGCCCGGGCTGTGATGCCGTTGCGCAGTTGCGTTGTTTCGCCGAAGCCGACCCCACTTCCTGCATTCACCAGCACGACGACAGCTTTCCTATCGGCAGGGATCATCGTGGCTAGGGTCTCAAAACCGGGGGTCGACCCGGAGTGCCAAACGGTTCCGTCATCCGAATCCACAAACCATCCGAACCCGTAGTACGGCGAACTGCTGCTCGCTGGGCGCATCATCCTCGCCTTACCTTCGGCGCTCAGCACGTCGTCTTCGCCGTTCATCATCATCTGCATATACAGCGCCAGATCGTCGGCGCTGGCGACGATCCCACCTTGGGGCGCTGTCACGCGGTCGGTCCGGTTCTGGGGCAGCGGTCGTTTCGTGGTGAACCACGGCCTGTGCCCGGTGGCCACGGCTTCGTGGATCTTGCCGTCGGCGACGAAACTGTGATCCATGCCAACCGGTTCCAGGATGTTGGTCGTGACATAGGCCCGGTATTCCTGACCGCTCAGGACTTCCACGAGACGGCCAAGAACCTGGTAGTTGAGGTTCGAGTACTCCCACTTTTCGTCGGGCTCGTACGCGGGAGTGACCTCAGCAAGTTGGTCGACCCGGCGGGCGAGCTCATCTTTCCCGCCTGCGTCCTCCTCACGTGAGGCGGCGGTGCTGCCATTGCCTTGCAGCGTGGAGAAACCGCTGGTGTGGCTGAGCAGTTGCTGGATGGTGATCGTCCCGGCGGGCTGGCCCGAGAAGCCATCAAGATACTGCGAAACCTGGGCGTCTAGATCCACGTTGCCAGCCTCGGTGAGTTGCATGACGGCCAGCGCCGTGAAGCTCTTGGTGATCGAGCCGGTCACGAACGCAGTGTCCGGCGTGACTTCCTCACCGACCCCGGCCTTGAGGACACCGCGCGTACCCACCGACGTAATGTCGTCGTCGGCCACGACGGCATAGGCCAGGCCGGGCACGTTTGAGGCGGACATCTCGCGATCGATGGGATCCTCTATCGACGCTTGAGAGGTGCTCGTGAGCAGGGCGGCACTGAGAGCGAGTGCGAAGAGAGCCCAAATGTTCTGCACAATGCCCACCTCCTTCGTGGTTCCACAGCGCGAACCGATAACAACGTGGCCTTCTTTAGTATCCCGTTGGAGTTGCGCCTCCTCCAGGTCGCTTGCCGGCTCGGGGAAGTAGCCACAGTCCCAACCATCCTTCGGTGATAATGGCCGGGACAGCGACGGTAATGAGCAACGTCTCGCAGTCGGTGTAGTTGGCTAGGAGAGTGTGGGCCAAGCTGTCCAGTACATAGGCCACGCCAGCTGCGATCTGGACATAGGCGAGTACTTTGGGGGCATAGCGGGATCGCAGTACGAGGCCACCGAGGAGCATCACGTGGAGCTCTGCGCGCCGCGGTCCGCGGGGTCGTGTCACAGTGGGTTCGCATCGCTGCCGCCGGGGGCCGCTCGGTTGATGGTGTGGCAGTGCTTGTCATGAGATTTCCTCCTCTGGTTTCCTGTCGCGACCTCGGCCTGGAGTTGTGTCTGGTCAGTGGCACGGGCGGTACGGACGGCCGGGCTGGTACGGACCTCGGGCGCTATGCCTGGGTGTGAGCCTTGGGGCGGACGATGATGGCGGTCTTGCCGGTGGCGTGGCCGGCACCGAGTTGACGCATTGCGTGGGGCAAATCTGCAAGGTCGAATCGCTGGCCGATGACGGGCACGACCTGACCTGAGGCGAGATGGTCGGCCAGCCGCTGGATGAAGGTGTGAGACTCGGTGCTGATGAAGGTGGTGAGGTGTTGTCCCACGAAGGGTGAGAGTGCCATCGCTCGGAGTTGACGACCGACCCCTCCGGTGAGGCGGTTACCGTCCTCGCCGCCCACGATCACGAGCGTGCCGGTTCGACTCAGGGCCCGACGAAGACGAGCGATGCTGCTGCGGCCGCCGATGTCGAGGATCAGGTCGAAGTTGCCCTGGCTGTCAGCGAAATCGGTATGCGTGTAGTCGATCACGTGGTCGGCTCCCAGTGAGCGGACCACGTCCAGTTTGGCTGTGCTGGCCACCCCGGTCACCGTGGCACCGAACACTTTGGCCAGTTGTACCGCGTAGATCCCGACACCACCCGATGCACCGAGGATCAGCACCCGCTGGCCGGATTGACACTGCCCAACGTCGGCCAACGCCTGAAGTGCAGTGATCCCCGAGACCGCTGCCACGGCCGCCTGTTCCATACTGAGGGTGGCTGGCTTTGGTGCCAGTTTGTCCTCAGCAGCTGAGGCGTATGCGGCGAATGACCCATTGGCGATACCGAAGACCTCATCACCGGGTGCAAATCGGGTGACGCTGGCTCCAACCTCGATGACCACGCCCGCGACGTCGAGGCCCGGGACCCGGTTCTTGGGCTTGGTGATGCCGTAACCCGCCACCCGAATCACATAGGGCAGACCGGTCATCAGATGTTCGGTGCCACGATCAACGCCAGCGGCATGGACCTCGATCAAGACCTCGGAATCAGAGATGCGCGGCCGCTCGACCATCTCCACCTGGAAGACGTCTACTGAACCGTATCGGTCCTGGACGATCGCTTGCATGAGTGACTCCTTCTCAACGGACAAGTGGGGCGAGTCCATCGGCTCGTGACTGACGCGGTCCGGTTTGGTTCGTGGGGTCGCCATGGGCTTGGCTCCTATATCTGCGCGCGGAGTCGGCTTGACCCCGAGGCAGTGCTCACTGGTGTCCGTCGAGGAGCCATTAGCGGCGGCCCATCGAGAGGCCGAGCCAGGTGAACCAGAGGATGAGTCCTAGCCCGAAAATGTCGGTTGCGGCTTCGGCTGCGATGGGGACGACGGTTGCCATGCCGACTGCTGCCAGGCCGAGCGCGAGCCCACCGAGCCCAGCTGAGAGTGCTCGGGTCCGTAGCGCGGCGAAGCCGACCACTGCCGCCCACAGCGCCCCGGCGACTTCGATGCCGCCACCGAGCGCATCCTGGATGACGTTGGTCGAGACCCACGTGTTCAGAGCCAGATCTGGGTCCTTGGCGTACAGCTCGACTGCGGCCTGCTGCCCTACCAAGGCGATGCTCCCACTGGCCATGATGAGGCCGGACCAGATGAGCCCGAGCGCGCTTGAGATTCGGGCGAGCGTTGGGGCCGGTGATAGTCGCTGGCCGACGCCGAGTGCGACCAAGGCCATGGCAGCGGCACCGAGCAGGTAGAGGACGAAGTACCAGCTGGCCAGCTCGATCTGGTGGTCCAGGAGGAAGCTCAGCGAGCCGGCCGGGTCTTGGACGGGCGACGTGAGGCCGCGCGGCATGAAATACGCGGCCATGGCCAGGAAGCCCACAACGTAGGTACCTGCGACGACCTGGGCGGCGATGCCGCCGGTACGTGTGAGGGCCGACGACGTGGGCGGTGAGATCGGCGCCGAGATCGGTGTCGAGCCGTCGGTGGCCGGGGTGGAAGGGTCTGTGGGAACTGTGTGTTGTTTCATTCATCCACCTTCTGAGATGCGCAGCGCTGCCACATCGGATCTGAGGCCGGAGCGTTCTGGTCCTTGAGGCCGATCACATCCGGCCAAAAGTCCTATTCGGTCGCGGCAGCATCCGGCCTAGGCTGGGGCGATGGTCGAGGGTGTACTTCGCGCGCTGTGGAACGAGCCACAGGCTGTCGCGCCCCCGGGAAAGACATGGTGGGACCGGGCGCTGGTGGCTGGACTGATCCCGCTCACGCTGCTGGAGGCCGCGCTTCGCGGGGACGTGGTGTGGCCGGTGTGGCACGGGGTGTGGGCAATGGTCTGTGTGGCGACGCTGTTGTGGCGACCCCACCGGCCGCTCGCGATGCTCGTCCTCGCCTACGGAGCGCAGACAGTGGCAGGGGTCTTTCCCGCGCTGGCGGGAGAGCCGAACAGCGTTCTTGACGTCACCGCCGTGGTCCTCTTGCTGGCCTACTCACTCGGCCGCTGGGCCAGCGGCCGAGCCGTGGTCGCCGGCAGCAGCTTCCTACTCGTGATGCACCTGGCCCGAGAACCCCTCTACGACGCCAGTGGTTCATCGATGCTGATCGGGGTAGGGGCGCTGATGCTACCGGTGGCGCTTGGTGCTCTGATGCGCTTTTGGGCAAACTCTCAGACGCGGGCCAAGGAAGAGGTCCGGCTTCGTGAACGGGAGAGGCTGGCCCGCGACCTGCATGACACCGTCGCCCACCATGTGTCCGGCATCCTCCTGCAGGCTCGGGCCCTCAAGGTGCAGGCTCGCACAGACCCCAGCGCAGCCGCAGCGGCGATCGACGGCGTGGAAGCCGCGGCCTCAAAGACTCTCGAAGACATGCGCGCCATGGTGGCGGTGCTACGCGAGGAGGGCGACGTCAACCCCGGCCGTGACCCTACGTACGGCGTGATGGACATTCCCCTGCTGGCACGTGACAACGCAACCGGTCCGCAGGTGGTCATCCAGACCTCTGGCGACCTCGAACGGCTGCCGGCACCCGTCGGGACGGCCCTGTTCCGGGCGGCGCAAGAAGCGGTGACCAACGCTCGTCAGCACGCTGTCGACCCCACCGTGGTGGCCATCGACCTAGCCCGCGAGAAGGACACTGTGCGGCTACGGGTGCACGACAACGGCCAACCGGCCACCTCCGGCCGTGCGCGACGGGCGAGCCGCTCCTACGGTCTCGCCGGTATGCGTGAGCGCTTCTCGCTCCTGGGCGGCTACGTCCACGCCGGGCCAGACCCCTCGGGTGGCTGGACGGTTGAGGCCGCCGTCCCGGCCACCACCCACCCAGGGAGTGTGGGCGGATGACGACACCGGTCAGGGTGCTGATTGCCGATGACCAAGACATGGTCCGCGTAGGACTCGCAACGATCCTGAACGCAGAATCATCGATCGACGTGGTTGGTCAAGCACGCGACGGTGTCGACGCAGTTGCCCAGGTCCGGTCCCTGCGTCCAGACGTCTGTCTCTTTGACATCCGAATGCCGCACCTCGACGGCATCGAAGCCACCCGCCAGGTTGCCGGGCCCGAGGTCGAAGACCCTGTGCCAGTCATCGTGATCACCACCTTCGATCAGGACGAGTACGTCTACGACGCGCTACGCGCCGGGGCCCGCGGCTTCCTCCTCAAAGACGCCGACCCCGACCTGCTGACCCGGGCGGTCCACGCCGCCGCTGAAGGCGACGCCCTGATCGCACCGGCCGTCACAGCACGGCTCCTGGCCACCTTCGCTTCCCCACGAGCCGCAGCCGTGCCCAAGCCCGTCGACCCCTTGACCCCGCGTGAGGAAGGTGTCCTGGATCTCGTCGCCGCGGGCCGGACCAACGTTGAAATCTCGGAGGAGCTTTACCTCTCGCTGAGCACTGTCAAAACTCACATCGGTGCGCTGATGACCAAGCTCTCGGCACGCAACCGGGTCGAAGTCGTGATCTGGGCCTACGAAAGCGGCCGCGCAGATCGTGGAGAACACCGGCGCTGACAGGGGCAGGGGACGCCGGTTCGCTCGCCGGTCTAGGTTCCGCGCGCCATCGCCCCGGCGAACGGGTCTTGCTGCGGCTCCTCGATCTGAACAATGCGCTGACCGAGGGGGACAAAAGCAAGCGGCACCATCTTCCAACACGCAACGCCGAACGGGATACCGATAATCGTCAGGCACAGCAGCAGCCCTGCCACCACGTGTGCCAGAGCGAGCTCCCAACCGAGCACCAGAATCCACACGACATTGCCGACGACGGAGAAGATCCCAGCCTCCTGGCGAAAAACCGTGCGCCTGCCGAACGGCCAGAGCACATAGTTGGCGAGGCGGAATGACGCGACTCCGAACGGGATCGTAATGATCAGCACGCAGGCAATCACTCCAGCCAGGAGGTACGTGAGTGCTAGCCACCAGCCAGCGAGAACAAGCCACAGGATGTTGCCCAGAGTGCGCATACTGCCACGGTAGCGGCCGAGATCAGGAGTTCGCGCAGTCGGTTAGATTTCACCATCTACTGTAATGGATTCGTCGGCCAACTGCTTGCCGGCTCCACTGTAGAGCTGCAGCACCGTATGTGCGCCGCGCTCTCTGATCTCCTCGGCCTGGTCGTCGTATTGGCAGATCACCGCGACCCGACCGGTGAAGTTGGCTTCCGTGAGTCGCTCTAGGGCAACCAAGTTCGACCCATGGAAAGGCATGGCGAGGACGACCAGTCGGACATTGGTCGTGCTGGTCGTGCGTTCCCAAAACGACGCGTCGGTGGCATCGGCCTCCTGGACATCCAGGCCCTCTTTGGTCAGTTTCTCAACCCTGGTCAAGTCGCTCTCGACGCCAACAACGGCCAGTCCATACTCGCTTTCCAACTGGGTGTACGCCGAGCGGCCGATCCGGCCCATACCGAACACGACGGCCTGGGCGCGGGAGAGGTCGATGGGTCTATCTTCCGGATGCAGGCGCCGCTCATCTTGGGCAGGCAGGTAGGCCGTGAAACGCTTGACCAGGGCGGTCTCAGAACGGTTGACGACGGCCGAGATGACGAAGCTGATGGCGACCGCGACGGATAGCACCACCAACCATTCCTCATCCATGAGTCCGGCTTCGACCCCTACGGCGGTCACGATCAGCGCAAACTCAGAGTAGTTGCCCAGCGCCAGGCTGGACAAGATCGAGGAGCGGTGTCCCAACCGGCGCCACCACAGAAGCAGAAAGAACAGACCGGTCTTCAGCGGCAGAAGCAACACGAATGCGCCAGCCAAGGCCACCGTGGAGGCTGTCGGTAGGTTGCCGTAGCCGATAGAGATGAAAAAGCCGACGAGCAGTAGTTCCTTAATGGTGAACAGCGACTTGGACAACTCACCGGCCGCCGGGTGGGTCGCCAGCAGGGCGCCGATGATCAACGCGCCGAGGTCACCCTTCAGGCCGACCGCTTCAAAAGCTGCATAACCCGGCACCAGCGCCATCACAATGCCAAACAGTGCCTGCATCTCACCGTGTGGCACCAGGTCCCAGACCTTGCGAAAGGCCCACGCTGCCGGAAACAACAGCAGGAGCAAGAATGCATAGAGACTCGGCGGATCCCCTTTGGCTGCCGTCAAAAACAGCACCGCCGCAATGTCTTGAATGATCAGTATGCCGATGGCAACTCGGCCGTAGTGCGACTGCGATTCGCTGCGGTCGGAGAGCACCTTGACCACGAAGACAGTGCTGGAGAAGGACACGGCGAAGGCGACGAGGACGATGGTCGTCAGGTCCGCTTGACCGGCGAGACCAAAGCCGATCACGCTCAAGACGCCGAGGAAGCCCGCCGCGATCACCATGTTGATCACCATGTGGACCGAGGCAGTGACCCAAACTTCAGTCCGCAGCAGCGAGCGCACATCCAACTTCAGGCCGATCCCGAACAACAGCAAGGTCACACCGAGATCGGCGAGAACTTGCACCAGTTCAAACTCAGGGACGTTGAGGGCGTTCAGGGCGAAGCCCGCCGCAAGGAACCCCACGAGAGGTGGCAGTCGGATAACGACCGCCAGCATGGCAG
>JBATUU010000032.1:0-15361 GCA_049671385.1 Ornithinimicrobium sp.
GCCCTCGGCCGGGACCAGTGGCAATCGACATCCCCTCGAGGTGCCGGCCGGGGAGCGTCGACGCTTCGTGACGGCGCTGCAACCCACTCGCCGAGGCGACCGGCCCACCGAGCGCGTCACGATCCGCAGCCACGGGCCCCTGGGGTTGGCGGCGAGACAGCGCTCGCGCGCGGCCCCGGCGTCCGTGCGGGCACTGCCTCCGTTCCGTTCTCGCAAGCACTTGCCCAGTCGACTCGCCCGGCTGAGGCAACTCGACGGTCGCTCGGCGGTGCGTACCCGTGGGCAGGGCACCGAGTTCGACTCGCTGCGGGACTATGTGGAAGGCGACGACGTCCGCAGTATCGACTGGCGAGCCACGGCGCGACGGCAATCCGTGGTGGTGCGCACCTGGCAGCCGGAGCGCGATCGCCGGGTGATCATCGTGCTGGATACCTCGCGCACGAGCGCAGGCCGCGTGGGCGATGAACCGCGACTGGACGCGGCAATGGACGCCTCACTCCTGCTAGCCGCGTTGGCCTCTCGGGCTGGCGATCGGATCGACCTTATTGCCGGTGACCGCAAGATCCGCGGCAGAGTGCGCCCAGACCCAGCCAGCCCGACCTTGCTGAGCTCGATCGTGACGGTGTTGGCACCCATCGAGCCGGTGTTGGTCGAGGCTGACTGGTCCATGTTGGCTGGGGCCATCAACACCACGAGCCGGCGCCGGGCCTTGGTGGTGTTGCTGACCTCGCTGGATCCAGCCGCGCTGGAGGAGGGCTTGTTGCCAGTGCTCGGCTCCCTCACGGCCTATCACCAGGTTGTGCTGGCGTCGGTGGCTGACCCCGCATTGTCCGAGCTTGCAGGCGACGTGAGCACGCTGCGCGCGGTGTACGGGGCCGCGGCGGCTGAACGGACCATATCGCTGCGCAACCGCACCGCGGCGGGTATGGAGCGACTGGGGGTCCATGTCTTGGACGCCGAGCCCGAGCGGCTTCCCGTTGTCTTGGCCGATCACTATCTAGCGTTGAAGGCTCGCGGTCTGTTGTAGTACGACACGAGTTCGCCACATCCTGCGATCTGGATCGTGTGGCTCAGGAGGCTTGATCTTCCGCGCGGACGCCATCGATCGGCGTCGTGAGGACCCGGCGGCGACGTTGCGTGCGAAGGTGAACTTGACGCTCGCTCTGCGTGAGGCCGCCCCAGATGCCATACGACTCTTGAGCCTGCAAACCATGCTCGCGACAGGCAGCCACGACAGGGCAGCGAGCGCAGATCTGTTTGGCTGCGGCTTCTTTGGTCGCCCGGTTTGGCCCTCGCTCCGATTCGAGAAAGAACATCTCCGGGTCCAGCCGCCGACACAGCCCAGACTCCTGCCAGGAGTACTGGTCAGTGATCGGTGGTGGCAGGTGTGGATTGCTCAGCCTCACGGGCACCCCTTACGAGCGATCGGGCCACCCGCGTACCGAGCGGCGCTTACACTGTAAGGCTTTGCCGGGCATAGTGCGAGCGCACAAAGATGCTGGGCCCGGCTCGGAGACGGATTCCAGGTTGCGAGGAGGCTCGGCGCAACGCACAGTGGGGAGTCCAGTTCAATCCTGACAAAGGAGTACATATGGGTATCGGTGACAAAATCAGCAACTCCGCCGAGGAAGCCACGGGCAAAGGCAAGCAAGCCGTCGGTGATGCCACCGACAACGAGCAGATGCAAGCCGAGGGCAAAAGCGATGAGGCCAAGGCCGACGTGAAGCAGGGCACCGAGAAGGCCAAGGACGCCTGGAACGACGCCACCGACAAGTAGTCCTCACAGGCACATCAGGAAGCCCCGGCCCGTCCCGGCCGGGGCTTCTTCATGTCACATTGCTTCGCGGTGTCGCTGTATGCGGCGCTTGCCGGCCGTGATCGAGGCCCTGACCCCAGCACAAGCCGTACGGGCTTAGCCGGAATCCGCCTGCGACATCCCATCACTCGGACGCTGTTGGGTGACTGCACCGTGCGCTGAGCCGTTCGGCGCGTCGATCGGAATGCGTTGCGGCACTTTGTCGATCCCCCGCAACATGCACCACCGCACTGCCTGAGAGCGAGTGGTGACCCCCATCGTGCGGTAGGCGGAACGAATGTACGACTTCACCGAGTTGATGCTCAGGTACGACCGATCAGCAATCTCCTGATTGGACAGGCCCTGGGCGATCAACGCAACCACTTCCGCCTCGCGAGCCGTGAGCTTGTGGGAACGGCCGGGCCAATCGCCAGCGATCAACGGAGCATCCGTTGTGGGCTCTGGGGACAAGACTCGCTCGCCCGCGTGAATGCGCTCCATACAAGTCACCAGCTCCGCTCCCGAGAGCGCCTTGGACAAGACTCCGGCGACACCGCGATCGGTCGCCGCTTGCAGGGTTTGCCGGTCGAGGTTCCAGGTATAGAACGCGAGCGCCGCAATATTGTCGTTGGCCACAATGTCGTCGAGTCCGTGCCCGCGCACTCCCTCCATCGCGAAGGTGTCATAGAGCGCTACATCCACCGGCACAGAAACGGGCCGGTTCACGTCCAATTCGAGCACCTGCACTCGATCATCGAAGGGGGCTAACAGTGCATGAACCCCTCGGACGACCACTTCGTAGTCATTGATCACCGCGATACGAAGTGGACGTCCGGAAGTTGCCATGACTGAAAGGTATCCGCCCACCACAGGATTCGTGAGTCGAGTCCCTCGGCACCCCTGCGGGTGTAGTGACCCGTGGATCACCTCCCTACTGTCAAAGGATGCCCTCAACCCCGCCTTGGTGTTTTTCCGAATGGGGGGATCGCCAACTTGCCGAACGCGTGCGGCTTTATGAGCCTGATGTCGACGTCGCCCTCGGCTGGCTCTCCAGCGAACCATGGCTCAACTCGGTGACGTCGGGGCCGGACCTTTCAACACTCTCCGCCCTGGCCACTCTTGGGAGCATCGATGTGAGCATTGCCCGGGCTACCGAGCCGCACCTCGACGCCACCGCGATCCTGTCCCAAGCCGAGCACGCCTCCCCACGCTCCACGTATGCACCCGAGCCCGGCGCGACCTGGGGTGTCTACGCCGCCAGTCCACCAGGCACCACCGTGCAGGCTACGTCGACGGACAACCCCGACCGATGGACCCTGACCGGTCGCAAGCTGTGGTGCTCTCTGGCAGATCGCCTGAGCCACGCCCTGGTCACTGCGCCAACAGAAGATGGCGATCAGCGACTGTTCGCCATCCGACTCAATGATCCATCCGTTCAGCTCCTCCCAGCGCAGTGGCAGGCGCACGGGTTGCGCGACATCAGCACCGGGAGCATCGACTTCGAGCAGACTCCGGCGGCGCCGATCGGAGGGCCGGGTTGGTACCTCAATCGACCTGGATTCTCCTGGGGCGGGGTCGCGGTCTCGGCCGTCTGGTTCGGCGCAGCCGCTGCCCTGGCCGGTGCGCTCTGGCGGGCCGCGAGTCATCGCAAGCCCGACCAGATCGCTCTCATGCACCTCGGCCGCTGCGATCGGCTGCTGCACAGCGCGCTGCTGTGCCTGCGCGACGCGGTCGCTGTGCTGGCCCCCAGCGCTACCAGCCCCCAGGACGCCGCGGTGAGCGCCGCTCGCACTCGAGCGCACGTCGCCGATGTTGCCGAGGAAATCCTGACGACGGTCGGGCACGCGCTCGGCCCTGGACCGCTGGCCTTCGACGCCGAGCACATACGCCGGGTCTCTGACCTCACGTTGTATGTGCGACAGCATCATGCGGAGCGTGATCTGGCCCGACTAGGCACCCTCATGCTGCCGGATACGACCGAAGATCTGTCTGAGAGGCAACGATGAGCGCTTCAACAGTTGGGTTCGACCCGCGCCAGCCGGGCACCTCTGAGGAGCACTGGTGGTCCGCTCCGCAATGGGCTGATGTTCCGGTCCTCAACATGGCCGCCCTGGCGGCGATGTTTCAGTCGGTGTTGGTCGTGTCGGCACATCCCGACGATGAGACTCTGGGCGCCGGTGGCCTGCTGGCCGATCTTGCTGACGCTGGGATGGACATCACGGTGTTGATCGCAACCTCCGGAGAGAAGTCCCACCAGGTAGCCGATGAGAGTGCAGCATCGCAGCTCGGGACTCGGCGTCGACGCGAAGTCGAGATCGCCATCTCAGCATTGGCTCCGAACGCCCACATGGTGCACCTTGGTCTACCAGACACGGCGCTGCATACCCACCGAGCTCGCCTCATCGAAGCTGTGACGGATCGCGTAAACGCCTCGACGCTGGTCATCGCGCCGTGGACTCGGGATGGCCATAGCGATCATGACGCGATCGGCGAAGCCTGTGCTGCGGCGGCCTCATCGGCATCGGCGTCAGTCGTTCACTACCCCCTGTGGTTCTGGCACTGGGCAGAGCCCGAGGCGCTGCCTTGGTCGCAAGTGGTGAGCGCTGAGATGTCGTTGGTCGGCTGTTGGCGCAAACGCGCAGCCTTGGATGCCTTCGTCTCTCAGACCCGGGGATGGGACCAAATGCCAGGAGGCGCTGACACACCGCCGGTCGTCGGCCCTGCCGTGTTGCGCCGCGCTCGGCGCCTGATCGAGGCTTTGATCGACACCGAAGGTGTCCTGCCGCGACTCAGCATCGTTGAGCTCGAGCGCCGTTCTGCCTCACGCCAAGCAACCTTCGATGAGATGTATGACGGTGACGACGACCCGTGGGGATGGAACGGATCGTTCTACGAGGAACGCCGACGTGCATTGGTGGTCGCGATGTTGGGTCGCCAGCGCTATGGCCGGGCCCTGGAATTGGGCTGCGCCAACGGTCACCTGACGGCGGCCCTCGAACAGCGCTGCGACGACGTGTACGCACTCGACACCAGCGCCCAAGCGGTCCGAGCGGCTTCAGCGACAGCTCCGAATGCTCACATCGTCCACGGCACCTTGGCCGCGGACATACCGCACGGAACCTTTGACCTCATCGTGATCTCTGAGGTGGGCTACTTCTTGACGGCCAAGGAACTCATCGCAACCGTCCAGGCAGCGAAGTCCTCCCTTGCCGATGGGGGCGAACTGCTGATGTGCCACTGGCAGCACCCGACGTTGGACATTCCGCTGGATGGTGTCTTGGTGCATGAGCAGGCCGAGGCACTCATGGGTCGATCCCCCTCAGCGAGTTACCACGACGAAGACGTGAGCATCCTCCTTTGGTCTTCGTCGAGCTCTGTTGCGGAGCGCGAAGGTCGACGATGAGTCAGATCTCGCACGTCGTGATCTCCATCCCCGCCCACAACGAAGCTACTCTCCTGGCTAGCTGCCTCGACAGCGTGCGTCATGCGGTGGCGGTCGCATGCGACTTCCGGCCCGGCCTACGTGCGGAGATCGTCGTTGCTCTCGACCGTTGCACCGATGGAACGGGCGACGTGGCCAGAGCGCGCCAGGTCGAAACGGTCCTGAGTGGTAGACCCGGTGTCGGATCGGCGCGCAACGCCGCGATTGAAGCCGGCCTGCGATTGCTGGACCACCCCTGCCTGGCGCAGACGTGGTTGGCGTGTACCGACGCCGACACGGTGGTGCCCTCGACCTGGCTGGTCCGACAGTTCATGTGGGCGGGGCGAGGTATCGACCTGGTGTTAGGCACCGTCCACCCTGACGCCTTCAGCGATGCGCGGTCGCGCCGCATCTGGCGAGCACGCCATCAACTACGGGAAGGACACCTTCACGTCCACGGTGCGAACCTTGGGGTGCGTGCCGATCAATGGCAGCAGCTGGGCGGCTTCGAGCCCCTCGTCAGCGGCGAGGACGTGGCGTTTGCCGCTGGGGTTCGCCGTGTGACGCAGAACTGGGTTGCTACCGACTCGACCCGGGTCATGACCTCGGGACGTTTGAATTCTCGGGTTGAAGGTGGGTTTGCCGACTACCTCAAAGACTTGCCAGCGAGTGCCCAATGATCCGCGTGGCCATGCTGGGCCCCTCTCGCCACCCCATCGCTGAGCCGTTCGCCGGGGGGCAGGAGTCGCACGTTGCCACGTTGACCAAAGCGCTGCGCCAACGCGGCCATCACGTGACGTTGTACGCAGCGCCCGGCTCCGATGTCGATCTGGCTGACGAAGTCATCACCCATCCACCACTACCTGAGTTTTCGGCAGTTGCGGCCCTGGATCCGCAGTTGCCGGAGCCAACTTTCTTGCACGATCAGCATGCCTTTCTCGCAGTCCTCGCCGATCTGTTGCGCCGAGATGGCACCTTCGATCTGATCCACAACAACTCACTGCACCACCTCCCCCTGGTTGCCGCCCGCGCATTGGCAGCCCCTGTGCTCACGACGTTGCACACCCCACCGTTTCCGTGGATGGAGGTGGGCGCGGCGCTCGCCGGCCCCGGCGCGGAGTTCGTGGCCGTGAGCCATGCGCTAGCCGCTGCGTGGAGCACCATCGTGCCCACTCCACGCGTCGTGCCCAATGGTGTCGATCCCACGCTCTTCCCTCGCGGCCCCGGTGGACCTGATCTCGTCTGGGTCGGACGGCTGACGGCCGACAAAGGCGCCGATCTGGCGATATCAGCCGCTCGGCGAGCAGGCCGTCGGATGAAGGTGATCGGTCCGATCAGCGATTCATCGTGGTTCGAAGCCATCGTGGCGCCGGTGCTGGATGACAACGTCACCTATCTCGGTCACCTCAGCCAGGCTGAGTCGGCGAGGGTCGTCGGTCACAGCGCGGCGCTCTTGGTGACGCCTCGCTGGGAGGAACCATTCGGCTTGGTGGCCGTGGAAGCAGCCTTGACCGGCACACCGGTCATAGCCCTTCGCCGAGGCGGCCTTGCCGAAGTCGTCCGGTCCCCCATCGGCACCCTCGTGACGCCGCGGCATACCGACACCGCCACCTGTGACGCGCTGGCCGCGGCGATCGAGTCAGACACCGCTTATAAGCCGCGCGAGGACGTCGCGCTCGCAGCCCGGGCACGTTTCGACGCGGCAACCATGGCGCAGAACTACGAGAAGGTCTATGGACACCACATCACTCATCACCAGGAGAACTAGGGGCATGGTTGTGGATTCGAAACTGCTGCAGATCTATGTCGCCGATCATCGTGCGATGTCGGCAGGAGTGACCCAGCGGTTGGCGCAGATGGCTGAGTACACACACCTTTCGTTTGTGGGCGAGATCGATCTCATGCATCACGAGTTCATCGCCGAGCAAGCGTGGTTGGAGACACTGGCTCGGCGGCACGGCGTGGCAGGCGGCACGGTCAAGAGATCTGCGGCGCAGTTGGGTGAAATCCTGGGCCGATTCAAGCTGAACGGCCGGTTGCGGTCCAAGTCACCGCTGAGTCCACTGATCGAGATCGAGATGCTCATTGCCGCGATCGCGGTCAAGATCACCTTCTTTCAGACCCTGGCTGCTGTGCCGGGCCTGACTGAGGACTCCGAGCAGGTCAGCGAGCTCTTGGACCAAGCCCACCAGCAGTTCGAGCACGCCACCAAGTGGCACCGCGCGCTGCGGCGCGAGGCATTCACCAGCCGGCATGTCTAGGCACGCATGATCGGGATGTATCTGCATCACCAGGGCTCCGGACACCGCATCCGGGGCACGGCCATCGCCACGGAGATGACGCATCAGGTGACCGGCCTAGGAAGTGGCACTGCACCGCGCGGCTGGCCGGGCCCATGGGTCGAACTCCCCCGAGACCACGATGTGTATGAGGGGGCGCAGTACGTCGACCCGGAGGCGTCGGGCCTGCTGCACTGGGCTCCCTTGCATCACCGCGGATTGCTGGAGCGCCAGGCGATCATCACCGCCTGGGTGCAGAGCAACCGTCCAGATCTGATGGTGGTGGATACCTCCACCGAGGTTGCTCTCCTGGCGCGCCTGTGCGGCATACCGGTGGTTGTGTCCGCCATGCCCGGGGACCGCAGTGACCGGGCTCACCGAGCCGCCTACGACCTTGCTACCGCGCTGCTGGCGCCCTGGCCAGCATCGACCACCCGCTGGCCCTGGCCCGAGGCATGGCTAGCAAAAACGTTCCACGCCGGAGGGATATCCCGATTCGCCGGCCGGACGGCGTCCACCGCTTCTCGTGCGGGGCTCGAGCACCGTGTTTTGGTTTTGTGGGGACGTGGTGGAACCGATGTGAGCGACGAAGACATCCGAGACGCACACAGGGCAACCCCGGGCTGGACGTGGGTGCACCGGGGAGGTGCGCACCCACCCGCCTTGGACGTATGGCGAGAGTTGTGCGAAGCCGATGTCGTGGTGACCCACGCTGGCCAAAATTCCGTGGCCGATGTCGCCGCTGCCCGTCGGCCGGCTGTTGTCATCGCCCAACAACGCCCACACTTCGAACAACACGCCACCATCGACGCTCTTGAACGACTTGGTATCTGCCCAGCCCTCGTGGCCTGGCCTGCAGCCGAGGAGTGGAACGCAGTCTTGGAACGCGCTCTATCCTGTGGCGGCCAAGGCTGGAAGGCCTGGGACGGACCGGGTGCCGCCGGGGCGGGCCGCTGGTTGGATGAGCAGGCCGATACCTTTACGCACCTCAGACGCACCGGGGCCCGCCCGTGAGCGCCATCGCGGTCCTGACTCTTGCGGCGGGGCGACACCACCACCTCCTCGGTCAGGTCGAAGGCTTGGGTAGAGCACCTGCCCGACCCGATCTGCACGTGGTGGTCTCGATGGGTGACGATGCCTTACGTCGCGGTGACGTGCCTATCGGTTCACCGGCGTGGGACACGCTGATTGGCTATCTGCCGGTCCGTGGAACGGATCTGCCACTGGCCCAAGCCAGGAATCTAGCTGCCCGAACGGCGATCGACGCGGGAGCCGACGTGCTGGTCTTTTTGGACGTCGACTGCATCCCTTCGGCGACCTTGGTGTCCGAATACACGGCGGCCGTCCGCGAGAACCGGCTCGGCACCAGGAGAGCGCAGACAATGTCCTCAGCAGGGCCAGCAGTGTTCGGTGGGGACATCTCCTACCTGCCTTCAGCGCCCGATGGTGGGTATGTGATGAATGATCTGGATAGCATCGGGACGCTCTCGACGGCCCGGCCCGCGCTTGCCTTGGGTGAGCGATACGCCGAGTCTCGCTTCGAGCTGTTCTGGTCTCTGTCTTTCGCCATGAGCGCGGCCGACTTCACCGCCAGCGGCGGGTTCTGCGAGGACTATCGGGGGTACGGCGGTGAGGACACCGATTTCGCTTGGATCCTCAAAACCAAGGGGGGCAGCCTGACCTGGATAGGCGGCGCACGGGCGTACCACCAACACCACGACAGCGTGATGCCCCCAACACAGCACATCGCAGCCATCGTCCGCAACGCCAATGTGTTCTACGACCGGTGGGGATGGTGGCCGATGGACGGGTGGCTACAGGCGTTCGCCACTCAGGGACTCGCGGCCAAACAGGGCCCAGAGGGTCGCTGGAGCGTCGTGCACACGCCGTGAGGCAGCGGGTGGACGCTCTCGCGCCGCCGGGATCTCGATGGTGGTCCTCAGACAGCGG
Organism: Ornithinimicrobium sp.; assembly: GCA_049671385.1. Lineage (GTDB taxonomy): Bacteria > Actinomycetota > Actinomycetes > Actinomycetales > Dermatophilaceae > Ornithinicoccus. Next base: position 9,446 of record JBATUU010000032.1, read on the forward strand.
TGGGGGCCTGAGCCGTGAGCATCGAGTCGTCCACGTCACCGGTCCTACCGCGAGCCACTGCCCATCGCCCGAGGGTGAAAACGTAGGCAAGAAACAGCAACAGCGAGATCACGCCGATGGCGACACGTGCCCACGTCGGTAAGGGCGAGGGCGTGACAAAGGCTTCGATCAAGCCAGAGATCAACAACACAATTACCAGGCCCATACTGACCCCGGCTGCCGTGCGACCCTCTTGAGCAAGCGAGGTCAAGCGGGTTCGCGGGCCGGGAGCCACCCATGCCCAGAACAGCCGCAAGCCAACCCCAGCAGCAACGAAAATCGCCGTCAACTCCAGCAACCCATGCGGAGTGATCAGGCCCCAGAACAACGAGCCGCGCCCCTCGGCGTGCATCAACGACCCGACGACGGCGACATTGGTAACGTTTTGCCACAGCACGTAGAGCACCGGCAAGCCGAGCACACCAAAGGCAATGCACTGTGCTGCAACCCACGCATTGTTGATCCACACTTGCGCAGCGAAGCTGCTCGCCGGGTTCTCCGAGTAGTAGTTTTCGAAGTCGGAGTCGACCAACTGTTGAATCTGCGCCGTGGAGATGAGGCTGTTCTCCACGACTGGGTTCTGCACCAGCCACGCTCCCAGGGCCAAGCCCAGGACGACGTTGATGATCGCGGTCAACCCCCACCACCAGCGCATGCGATACAACGCCGCTGGGAAGTCTTCGACAAAGAATCGTCCGATGGCTGCCATGCTGAAGGTGGCGTTCGAGCTCGAACGCACTCGGGCACGGGTCAACAACAACGACAGGTAGCCGACCAGTGCGGGGTCCGGTGCCGTCGATCGGACCACCGACAGGTCGGTGGCAGTGCGGCCATATTCGTCCAGCAGTTCATCGACCTCTGCGCCGGACAGGTGGCGACGCTTGGTCAGCGTCTCCAGCCGGGTCCACGCCCCCCGGCGGCGGCTGATCAGTGCATCGACGTCCACAACGCTCACCTTACGTGGCGAGCTAGGCTGATCCGGTGGCTACCACCGGCATCCTGGACAACCAGGGATTCGTCATGCCGGAGGCGGTCGAACTAGATCTGCACCCCGCCAACTTGGGCTTGCGAATGGCTTCTGGCCTGATCGATCTGTTGATCACCGTCGTCATCTTGGTGTTGGGGTTCTACGTCGTCGGCAGTACGGCACTGTTTGCAGACGTGGCGTTGTTGCAGGCCTTGGTCATCCTGGCGACGGTGACCGCGCTGGTGGGTGTGCCCATCGCACAAGAAACGCTGTTGCGCGGTCGGACCGTTGGCAAGCTGGCGTTCGGGTTGCGCACAGTGCGCGATGACGCGGGACCGATCGGTCTGCGACATGCCGTGATCCGTGCGCTGCTGATGTTTGTCGAGGTGTGGCTCAGTGGAGGGTCCATCGCTGTCCTGGTCGCCGCGTCGAACTCCAAGTCCAAGCGCCTCGGTGACTACCTCGCGGGCACCTATGTGGTGCGCGACCGCTTCAAGCTCAAGGACACACCCCCGCCGCAGAGCGATCCGTTGCTGCAGGAGTGGGCACACACCGCTGACCTTGCGACCCTGCCGGATGCGCTCACGGTTGCTGTGCGAGCGATCCTGAACAGGAACGCCACCATGGCGCCAGCCGCTCACACAGCACTGTCCGCCCAGCTGTATAGCAACGTGCTGGAATACGTCGCCCCTCCCCCACCTGCCGGAGCCCCACCGTTGGCCGTGATGTCGACGGTCTTGGCCGAGCGTCGGCGCCGGGACACCCTGCAAGCAGCTCGTCACGACCGGCTCCGCGCCGAAGTGCTTGCACACGACCCGCTGGCACCACCTACTCCAGGGCCGCCGCATACCCCGGCAAGATGACCGAATCGATCAACTGACGGCGCTCGTCATAGGGCAAGAAGGCTGACTTCATCGCGTCGATGGTCACCCGGCGCAGGTCACTGACCTCCCAGCCCGCCTGCTCCACCAGGAGGCCCATCTCGCGGCTCATGGTCGTGTCGCTCATCAGCCGGTTGTCGGTGTTGAGCGTAATTCGGAACCGCAGCCGAGCAAGCAAGGTGATCGGGTGTCTTGCCACGCTGTCGGCAGCACCCGTTTGCAGATTGCTACTGGGGCACATTTCGAGCGGGATGCGTCGATCGCGGACGTATGCAGCCAGGCGCCCAAGATGCACCCCGGCCACCTCCTCGCCGCTCCACTGCCCATAGTTGAGGTCGCCTTCGCTGACCGATGAGCCATCAGCGCGCTGCAGGTCATCCACGATCCGTACTCCGTGGCCGAGTCGCTCCGTCCCGCAGTATTGGATGGCCTCCCAGATGCTGGGCAGCCCGAACGCCTCGCCGGCATGGATCGTGAAGTGGGCGCTCTCCCGCTGCAAGTACTCAAAGGCAGCCAAGTGCCGGGTGGGCGGAAATCCTGCCTCGGCACCGGCTATGTCAAAGCCCACCACACCTGCACTCCGGTGGCGAACCGTCAGCTCGGCAATCTCACGGGACCGGGCCGCGTGTCGCATCGCGCCGAGCAGCGACCTGACCACAATCGGCTGTCCCTGGGACGCGGCCTCACGCATACCTTCTTCGATACCCGCATTCACCGCGTTGACGACCTGATCGAGATCGAGATCCTGCTGCACGTGTTGCTCAGGGGCATAGCGCACCTCGGCATAGACCACCCCGTCACCGGCCAAGTCGAGCACACACTCACGCGCAACCCGGGTCAAAGCATCTGCGGTTTGCATCAAGGCAACGGTGTGAGCGAACGTCTCCAGATAACGGACCAACGAGCCCGAGTCTGCGCTGTCAACGAACCACCGGTTCAGCGTTTCCGCGTCGTTGGCGGGCAGATCGGCATACCCGCTTTCGTGAGCCAGCTCCAGCATGGTCTGCGGCCGCAGTCCACCGTCGAGGTGATCATGAAGGAGTACCTTTGGCAGCGAACGGATGTCTTCAATCGTCACGGTGAGCCGCCTCGAGATCGAAGGCAGGCACGCAGATCGCGAGGTATTCCGCACCTTCATCCCCGACCGAGTATCGCACCCAGGCGCCCGCGCGCGACAAGGCCGTTTGGCCGGCTGGCACCACCATTGTGCCTTTGGAGTGCGCGATGTGGACCTCGCCGGCGATGACGTAGGTGACCTCGTCGAACTCCGGAGTCTGCCCCGGCTCGCTCCAGTCCGGCTCGGCTGTGTTGTGTGCAATGGAAACGTTGGTGTGCCCGCTGCTCAGTCGCCCCACCAGTTCTTCGATCTCCTTGCCCCCCGGCAACGGGAAAGGAGTCGACTCGAGGATCTCTACCATTCGGGCAGTCTAGGGGGCCACCATTACCCTGTCGTCATGTCTTCAACGTCTGCCTCTCATCCTGTCGGTGCCACGCTCGATGTCCAGGACATCGCCGACCTCATCGACCACGCCCTGCTCAAGCCCGAGTTGACTCCAGATGACGTCGAGTCGGCAGTCACCGATCTGGCCGCTCGCCGGATCTGGTCGGTCTGTGTGCGCCCTTGTGACGTTGCACTATCGGCTGACACGGTCGCCAAGGTGCCGGACTCCCCGACTCGAGTATGCACAGTCATCGGCTTCCCGCACGGTTCGACGTCGACAGCAGCCAAGGTCGCCGAAGCGCGGCAGGCACTCGACGACGGGGCAACCGAACTGGACATGGTGCTGAACATCGGCAGGTTGCTCGGCGGTCGCCACGATGACGTTCGCGCGGATATCGCGGCCGTGGTGGAGGTCGGTCACGAGGCAGGCGTGCTGGTGAAGGTGATCTTCGAGACGGCACTGTTGGACGAAGCCGCTAAGAAGGCCGCGTGCAAGATCAGTGAAGACGCTGGGGCAGACTTCGTGAAGACGAGCACTGGCTTTGCCGGGGGTGGCGCCACCGTCGCCGACGTCGCGTTGATGCGCGCTGAATGCTCAGATGCGGTGCAGGTCAAGGCCTCTGGAGGCGTACGGGACATCGAAGCGGCGCTGGAGATGGTCGCGCAGGGAGTGACCAGGTTGGGCACCTCCAGCACCGAAGCTCTCTTGAAGGAAGCCGCAGAGCGCCACGAGGCCGGCACCCTGACGGTGCCCGAGCCGTCACAGGCTTCGAAGCCTGCAGACGACATGCCCAGTGGCGCCCGCTATCCGGTCAGCGACACCTACTGAGCGGCGATCCGGTCCAGGACGACGTCACGGTGGTGATCGTCGCCGCTCGCCGAGTCATCGATGGACCAGGCATCAGCCAGCGCTTCCAGCGCACGGTCGAAGCGATCCGGAGTGTCCGTATGCAGCGTCACGATCGGCTGTCCTTTGCGCACAGTGTCCCCCGGCTTGACGTGCATCTGCACGCCTGCGGCTGCTTGCACCGGGTCCTCTTTGCGGGCTCGTCCAGCGCCCAGGCGCCACGCGGCAACGCCGACCGCCAGCGCGTCGAGTGAGGTGATCACGCCGTCCGCATCCGCGGTCAACTCTTGGGTCTCCTGAGCCTGCGGCATCGGCGCATCCGGGTCTCCGCCCTGGGCCGAGATCATCGCCCTCCAGACATCCATGGCGCTGCCATCAGCGAGCGTCCCTGCGGGGTCGATATCGGCATACTTCCCGCCCGCCCCGGCCAGCATCTCGCGTGCCAGAGCCACCGTCAGCTCAACCACGTCGGCTGGTCCACCACCAGCCAACACCTCGAGACTCTCGGCCACCTCCAGGCCGTTGCCAGCAGTAAGACCGAGCGGCGCATCCATCTGCGTCAACAACGCGACAGTGTGCACGCCCGCGGTGCCGCCAAGATCCACCATCGTCTCCGCCAACTCCCGGGCCGAGGTCAGGTCCTTCATAAAGGCGCCCGAGCCCACCTTGACGTCGAGGACGAGCGTGCCCGTGCCCTCGGCGATCTTCTTGGACATGATCGATGACGCGATCAGCGGGATCGCCTCGACCGTTCCGGTGACGTCGCGAAGCGCGTACAACCGCTTGTCTGCGGGCGCCAAGCCAGAGCCTGCGGCGCAGATCACGGCTCCGACCTCTTCGAGCTGTTGAGTCATCTGTTCATTGCTGATCGACGCCTGCCAGCCGGGGATGGCCTCGAGCTTGTCCAGGGTGCCACCGGTGTGGCCGAGACCGCGACCGGAGAGTTGCGGCACGGCCACCCCGCACGCAGCAACCAATGGGGCCAGCGGCAGCGTGATCTTGTCACCCACTCCCCCGGTCGAGTGCTTGTCTGCGGTCGGTCGGGACAGACCGCTGAAGTCCAGACGCTCGCCGGAGGCGATCATGGCTGCCGTCCAGTCGGCAATCTCCCGCCGGCCCATGCCGTTGAGCAGGATTGCCATCGCCAGAGCAGACATCTGCTCATCCGCCACTACCTCGCGGGTGTAGGCATCAATCACCCACCGAATCTGATCGGTCGTCAACTCTGCGCGATCCCGTTTGGTTCCGATGATGTCAACGGCGCTGAAGTCTTCACTCACGGCGGCTCCTACCCTTCATCTGTGTCGGCGGTGTGGCAGTGTGTCTGAGGTGTTGCTCTCCTCGGCTATGGCCCTCATCGTGCCACCTGTGAACGATCTCAAGCGTCGCGCTCTGGGGCGAGGTGACGGGGAGGGCACGATGTTCTCCACGTTGGTCGCCCTGCGCGATGAGCGGGTGATAGCCGCTGTGATCACGCCCCGGATGGAAGCCACCCTGGCCAGCGCGCACACCGTCGCGATCGGGCTGGCGCCGCAGATGCTCGCTGTCGCTGCGCAGGTCCGGCTGCCTACGGGTGGCGGCGCGATCGCGTACACGACGATGACCCGCGATCACACCGCCGCCTTTTCCCTACAGCAGTACGAAGTGGCAGGCGGCGAGATTACTTTCGATATCCCGGAGCGGGGCGAGGTCGAGGACCGCAGCATCATGGACGAACTGGCGCGCGCCATGGCACATGCGC
>JBATUU010000033.1:0-5460 GCA_049671385.1 Ornithinimicrobium sp.
CGAGGTGGAGACGGGATTTGAACCCGTGTAGACGGCTTTGCAGGCCGTTGCCTCGCCTCTCGGCCACTCCACCGGAAAGAGGCACGTGGTCTTGAGCCTCAGAGCGGACAACCGGGCTCGAACCGGCGACCTCAACCTTGGCAAGGTTGCGCTCTACCAACTGAGCTATGTCCGCACTTGATCCACAGCGTTCCCGCTGCGGCGTCACGGAAGATTATCCCAGCCGCGGAGGCCGCACCAAATCGAACCGCCGTCACCCAGCCTTGGACTCCGGGGGCTCAGCGGGCGGCCGCTGCCTGCGCTCCTCCTCCGGGTAGGTCACCGGGCTCAACGGTCGGCGTTGCATGGGTTGAGTGACATTGGCATCCCACCACTCGGTCGCCCGGGAGACCGGGCCTCGATAGTCATCCGCCGGCCAGAGGCGCCGAATGGCAGCATTCAAGGCCGCCCCGATCAACACCGCGATAGCCATGAAATACAACCAGATCATTAGCACGATCGGCGCCGACAGCGGCCCGTAGACTGACGTGCCGCCAATGGCCTGCGTGGCCCACGAACGCAGGATCAGCGAAGCCAACACCCAGATCACGATCGCCAGGATCGCCCCCGGTAAGTCGCGGTAGAACGGCGATTTGCTCGGCGTGGCGAAATGGAACAGTCCGGTCAACGAGATCAGCCCGAGCACCGAGACCACCGGCCAATACAACTCAACGACGATGTCGAACGGTGTCGGGATCATGTCGCGCAAGAGTGAGGGACCGATCAGTACGAGCGGCAACGTGATCCCCATCGCAACGATGGAGGCGATGTAGAGCAACAAGCTCATCGCCCGGGCCCGCAAGATCCCACGCTCACCGTTTTGCCCGTACATGATGCCGATGGTGTCCATGAAGACGTGCAAGGCGCGTGATCCCGACCAAAATGACAGCAGGAAGCCGATCGAGAGTAGATCTCCGCGGCCTCCGCCCAACGTGTCGCGGATCGTGGGTGAGATCACTTCATCGACCGTCTGCTCGGTGAGGAACCGTCTGGAGTAGCTCTCAATCGCGTCCGTCACGGTGCCGATCGTGTCCGGGCCCAGTTGTTGACCCAAGAACCCGACACCGGCGATCACACCCAAAAAGAGCGGGGGTAGGGACAGTAGAGTGAAAAAGGCGGCTTCGGAGGCGAGGCCGGTCACTCGGTAGCGCAGACAGATAGCAACCGTCTCGACCACAGCGCGGGCCAAGGGCATCGCGCCGGGTATGGGCGTGAGCACCCTGCGGACCTGCCGCCGATAGGACACAACTCAACCGTATCGGGCAAGCTTCCCTGCGTGATGCACGCGCGGCGGTTCAGCCGATATGCGTCACAATGAACACCCGACACCGCCCTCGGAGCGCCTTGCCCCCTACGGAAAGAGACAATGGATATTTGGCCCGGCCATCCTTACCCACTGGGAGCCACCTACGACGGCACCGGTGTGAATTTTGCGATCTTCTCCGAGGTCGCGGATCGCGTCCAGTTGTGTCTGCTCGGCGAACGTGGCGCCGAGACGCGGGTCGAGTTGACCGAGGTCGATGCGCACGTATGGCATGCCTACCTGCCCAACTACCAACCCGGACAGCGCTATGGCTACCGCATTCACGGTCCTTACGACCCAGCCTTAGGACACCGCTGCAACCCCAACAAGCTGCTGCTCGACCCTTACGCCAAGGCGATCGAGGGCCAGGCCGACGGCGGACAGCCGCTGTTTGGATATGACTTCGACGACCCGACCTCCTACAACACTCAGGACTCGGCCAAACACACGATGCACTCGGTGGTGGTCAACCCATTCTTCGACTGGGGTCACGACCGACCGCCGCGTCACGAATACCACGACAGCATCATCTACGAGGCACACGTCAAGGGCCTGAGCATGACCCACCCGGATGTGCCCGATGACATCCGCGGCACCTACGCCGGTTTGGCGCACCCGGCGATCGTCGATCACCTGACAAGCCTGGGCGTCACAGCGGTCGAACTGCTGCCGGTCCACCAGTTCGTCCAAGACACCCACCTCACCGAGCGCGGGCTCAGCAACTACTGGGGTTACAACACGATCGGATTCCTCGCCCCACACAACGGGTATGCCGCCTACGGCCAGAGAGGCCAACAAGTCACCGAGTTCAAGTCGATGGTCAAGGCGCTGCACGAGGCAGATATCGAGGTCATCCTCGACGTGGTGTACAACCACACGGCCGAGGGCAATCACATGGGCCCGACATTGGCTTATCGCGGCATCGACAACGCCTCCTACTACCGCCTCGTGGAGAGCGCCAAGTCGCACTATTACGACACCACCGGCACTGGCAACAGTTTGCTGATGCGCAGCCCGCACGTCTTGCAGCTGATCATGGATTCGCTGCGGTACTGGGTGACCGAGATGCACATCGATGGCTTTCGGTTCGACCTGGCGGCCACCCTGGCCCGTCAGTTTCACGAGGTCGACAAACTGTCTGCCTTCTTCGACATCATCCAGCAGGACCCGATCATCTCTCAGGTCAAGCTCATCGCCGAGCCCTGGGATCTCGGCGATGGTGGTTACCAGGTCGGCAACTTCCCGCCACTGTGGACTGAGTGGAACGGTCAATACCGCGACACCGTCCGCGACTTCTGGCGCGGAGACCCCGGCAGCCTGGGTGAATTCGCCTCGCGGTTGACCGGTTCCTCAGACCTCTATGAGCATTCTGGTCGTCGCCCCTACGCCTCGATCAACTTCGTCACTGCTCACGACGGCTTCACGCTGCGAGATCTGGTGTCGTACAACGACAAGCACAACGACGCGAACGGTGAGGGCGGGAACGACGGCGAGAGTCATAACCGGTCATGGAACAGCGGCACTGAAGGGCCAACCGACGATCCCGAGATCAGTGCGCTGAGGCTCCGGCAGCAAAAGAACTTCTTGGTCACCCTGTTGCTCAGCCAGGGCGTGCCGATGATCCTGCACGGCGACGAACTCGGGCGCACGCAGAAGGGCAACAACAACGTGTACTGCCAGGACAACGACCTGGCATGGATCGACTGGGAACTGCAAGACAATCAGCAGGAACTGCTGGACTTCACCTCTGCGCTCATCCAGCTGCGCCGCGACCACCCTGTCTTTCGCAGGCGTCGCTTCTTCGCCGGCGACGCCGAACACGGCGGGCAGAGTGACCTCGGAGACATCGTGTGGTACGGACCTGAGGGCCAGGAGATGGACCAACAGGCCTGGCACAACTCCCGCAGTTCGCTGATGGTCTTCCTCAACGGCCAGGCCATCCCGACCACGGACGCCAAGGGTCGGCCGGTCGTCGACCACCACTTCCTGCTGTTGTTCAATGCCTGGCACGAAGAGGTCGAGTTCACGGTGCCCGACGGAATCGATGCCAGTTCGTGGAGCGTCGTCGTCGACACCAATCGCCTCGGAGGGTCGCGGCAAGACCCGTGGCGCACCGGGGCCACCCACACGCTGGCGGCTCGCTCTGTTGTCGTGCTCACTGGGGAGCCGCGCAACAGCTCGAAGTCCTAGGTGCCGCTATACCCCGCAGCTACTCAGGCCTGGGCGGCGCAGAACTGCTCCGCGCCGGCCAATCGAGTCTGAGAAACGGCGATGGACGACAGCTGCGCGGGCTCCACGCGCAGCGGATCGCTCTCCAAGATCACCATGTCGGCGTACTTGCCTACGTCCAGGGAGCCGGTGATGTCGTCGGCACGGCATTGCCACGCCGCATCGATGGTTACCGCGCGTAGGGCTGCCTCGACACCGATCCGCTCGTCGGCATTGAGGACGTCACCGTTCTCGGCCATGACACGCGTGACTGCATCCTCGACATATCGCAGTGGCTCCAGCGGGGTGACCCGCCAGTCGCTATGCAGTGAGATGCGCAATCCGGCGGCAAGCGCCGAGGCACACGGGTCGTAGAACTGCACCCGCTCTGGACCGAGCAACCTGCTCTGGAAGGCGCGGCCCCACCAGCGGATGTGGCCGATCAGGAACGATGGTGACAACCCCAGGTCGACCATCGCGTCGATGTGCTCGGGGCGCAGCACGCTGCAGTGCTCAATGCGATGACGATGATCGTGCCTCGGGTCGGCCTGCAACGCGGTTTCGAAGGCTTTCAGTGTGACGTCGATGGCTGCATCACCGTTGGCGTGCACGCCCACTTGCCAGCCGTCGCGGTGAGCGCGCCGCACGACGTCGGACAGTTCCTGTGCGGAGTAGTTCAACGAGCCGCAAGAATCTGAATCGAGATACGGCTCACGCTGATAACCCGTCCGGGCCTGACTGGACCCGTCCGACCATGCCTTCATGCCATCGACACGGAAAATCGCATCACCACGAACATCGCCGAAGCCCGGCCGCAGCCCCATCTGCTGCCACGTGTCATAGAGGCTGGAGACCAGCATCCCACGGCAGCGCACGGGAGATGCCGCGTCAGCGGCCAGCTGCAATCCCTCGAGGTCCGCTGGCCCAGCCATCGACCCGATGCCACAATCGTGCAGCAAGGTCACGCCCTGACCTGCTGCTGCCCAGAGCAGGTCTCGAACTCTGGAAGCCAGCGCTTGGCCGGTGACAATCGGCATACCTGCTGCGAACGCCATGAACGCAGGTGTCTCCTCCAGCCGACCGGTCAACTCCCCGCGGGCGTCTCGCACATAGCGGCCGGCCGGCGGGTCAGGCGTGCTCGAGTCAACGCCGCCCGCCGCGAGCGCTGCGGAGTTGACGTAGGCGATGTGAGTATTGCCTTCCAACACCAGCGCCGGGTGATCAGGGACCAGATGGTCCAAGAGCTCGCGATCCAGTCGTGGGTTGCCGTCGGTGATCGTGGGATCGAACTGCCGAGCCAGCACCCATCCGGTAGACGTGGGCGATGCTTGGCGCAGCGCGTCGTGGACAGCTTCGGCAGTGGGTGTGGTCATCGGGCTGGTATCAGTCCAGTCGGCGAACTGAACCATGTTGGTGTGCATGTGAGGGTCGATAAATCCGGGTAGCAGGGTGCGGCCCTCCAAGTCGACCCTCTCAGTGCGGGTCCCGGCCAAGCCATCGAGCTCATCTCGTGACCCCACGGCGAGGATTCTCCCGCCACGGATGGCGACAGCCTCGGCCTGAGGCCGTTCCGAGTTCATCGTGTAGATGGGCCCGCCGCTGATCAGCACTTCGGCTGCCTCTGCCCGCTCGGCGTCGGCCGATTGTCGAGACCGTCGCTCGCCTTCGGCCACAGCCATCAACTCTTGGCCAGTCGCGCACGCTCGGTGGCCACGTTGAAGTCCGCGGTCGGCCAGGTGAGGTCGAGGGGCCGCAGGTGCTCCAGCAACAGGTTCTGGACAGCCAGGCGCGCATACCACTTGCGATCGGCCGGGACTACGAACCAGGGCGCGTAGTCGGTGGAGCACTTCTCGAGGGCGACTTGGTATGCCTCCTGGTAGTCCTCCCAATGTCCGCGCTCGGTGATGTCG
>JBATUU010000034.1:0-2144 GCA_049671385.1 Ornithinimicrobium sp.
CATCGATCTGCTGGATCCCCAGGTAGAACGGCATCGGCTGCCCGGCCAGCAAGCCAATCACGATCGGCAGCGAGTCAACCTGCCCGAACGTCTGCTGCAGCATCGGCGTGAGTGCCTGCATGATTCCGGGGTTGGTGTCGAGCTCGACGCCAACCACCTGAAAGGCCCCTTGGTTCTTACGAGCCAGCCCCACAAGATCCTTGGCGTGCTGCAACGACTCCGGCACCTGGGGACTCCACAACACCAGAACCCCTGGCACATTCGCCGTCGCGGCAACAGCCGCTTCGAACGTCTGATCGGTGGCCATGGTCAACCCGTCAGCGCCGGCTGACGAAGCATCTGCTGCCGGCGTAGAGCGCCGCTTGCCCAGACCCGATAGATCGACCGCACCGCGCATCGCGGCTGCACTCAGGGGTTGTTGTGTCATAGGCCCATTCTCACCGATCATCGACTGGCGATGCACATCGCCGGGGCCTAGGAGCCGACAACGCTCACCAGTTGCTCACGCGCCGCAATCATCTCCGGGTGAGAGTCATCCGTGGGGATGGTCATCGCGACATAGACGCAACTGTTGAGCCTCGGTCGATAGGCAATCGCGTCGTCATCATCGAAGACGACGAAGCCTTGCAGGTCAGAAACCCTCTGAATCAACGAGCTGTTCACGTGCTGCGATCATCTCTGGCCGTTCAGAGGCCATGGGCAGGGTCATGGCAACAAAGACGTTGGTGTACAGACGAGCCCGAGTGTTGATCGCTTCCTCATCGTCGAACACCAGATACTCCTCCGGCGGCGTCAACTCCATGCCTTCACGCACGGTGAAGTCAGATTGACGCTTGAGGACGGCGAAGGTGACGGCGGAGCCGTCTTCACGGAAAAAAGTGTAGGTTCGCTCGGGCACGCTGTTGGACTCGGTGAACTCAGCTTGCGTCGAGACAGCCTCCGCCTGACTGTCCGCTGCCTTACGAACCTGCGGGGCATAACCGTTGGTTTTGACGTCGAGGACGTCGCGTGCCGGGTAATCGAGGTAGTCGCCCAATGCCTCCAGCAAATCCACTGGTGACTGCGGCAGGTCGCCTTTACCTTCGCGCAGGATCGGTGAGCCCAGGCTGCGACGGTCGAAGGTGCCGATGTCGGTGCCCGGCAGCATCGGGGCGGACCACACGATGCGGAACCTCTCCGGCGCGCCAGGGCTCGCCATGACGTACAACTCCGGCGTGCCCGAATCGGGAACGGTCTGCACCAGCATCAGCAGGGGGGATTCACCGTCATCACGGCTGATCGCCAAAACGTTCGGCTCAATCGGATCGGCGTCGAGGTCGCGCTTCTTCGGCTTACCGGTGACCTCTTCGAGTTCATCGGCAGCCAAGGCAGCGACCTCGGTATTACCGCGGTAGGCAGCGGCTGCGGGCGCCTCGATCTTTTCACCGCTGCCATTGTTCACCTCGGCTGCGCTGGTCAGCAGATCGGTGGCGATCTCCTCGGCCTGCTCAATGCCGATCACGCCGACACCTTCGGCCTCGGTGGTTTCTTCGGCGTCGTCGCCAGGCTCGGCAGTCTCCTGCTCGACGTCTGTCGTTGCTTGCGAGTCGTCGCCAGCAGAGGCTTCGCTGGAGGTTGCGGAGTCTGCCGCGGGCTCCTCTTCGGAGTTGCTGCATGCGGTCACCAGGACCAAGGACGAGAGTGCCGCGATAGCGGCCATACGAGGGTGCTTCATAACGAAATGGTAAACTTCGCAGGCCTTGGGCGTGAAATCACAAAGTCCTAAAAACGGGCCGGTTCGCGGTAAATGCCCCATTCTTGGCGCAAAATGTTGCATATCTCACCCAATGTGGCCTCAGCGCGCACTGCCGCCATCATCGACGGGATCATGTTGTCGCTTCCTGCCGCTGATGCCGCAAGGTCGGCCAAGCACCGCTGCACCGCTTCGTCGTCGCGCTCGGCGCGTCGCGTTGCGAGGTGTTCATTCTGATCGCGCTCGACGTCATGACTGACCCGCATGATCTCCAGCGGATGACTCACCGATGCGGTGTGACAGTTGACGCCAACGATCTTTTTTACTCCGGTCTCCAGTTTGCGCTGATAGTCAAAGGCAGCCTCAGCGATCTGGGCGGAGAACCACCCCTCCTCGATTCCGCGCAGGATGC
>JBATUU010000035.1:0-4649 GCA_049671385.1 Ornithinimicrobium sp.
CGCTGACTGTGCCCGCCGAGCCAGCGTTGACCGCCTCGGAGCCGGACCGCACGCAAGCTTGGCTCGACGTGGTCGGACCGGAGTCGGCCGCGCGCACCTGGCTCGACGGGCTGACGTCATACGACGCGACCTTCGTCGTCGACCCATCTCTACTCCTGCCCTTGCCACCTGCCACCGACATCACCGACGCCCCGTTGAGTGATCTGATCCCCACCCTCGAGCCCGACGACGGCGTGGATCCGGATGCTACCGAGCAACCGGACTCGACCGACTCTGTGGGCAGCACTGCCCCTGGTGAGGACCAAGACCCAAGCTCAGCGGCCACCGCGACTCCCGATCTGCCCGCCCAGACGCCGCTGGGCACCCTGGAACTGCAGGAAGCAACACCGGTCCAGCAAGCCGAGCTCGCGTTGCAGGAACGGATCGGAGAGCTCGAACGTAGCCAATTGCGGTGGCTGCCCGTAGCCGATCCAGACGCTGCTGCCCTGATCGATCAAGGAGCCAGTGCAGAGGTACTCGAACGCTCCATGACTGCTTCATTGCCACCATCGGTTCTGGAAGCCGATCGCTTGCTGCAGCGCGGTAGCCATGGTGTGGCGTGGCCAGCGTGGAACGACCTCGGGGACGACAGGATCGCTGGCCTAGAACGCATCTGGGCCGACCCGGTGACCACAGTGGTCATCCCGCGCTCGCTGTTTACCCAATCCAGCGGACTGAATCTCGCCGCTGTCGGCACCCTCGACCAAAACTCAGGCCCGGCGCTTTACGGATACGACCACACCGTCAGTGCTCTGCTCTCCCCGACACAGGCAGGTGCCGGTGAAGGAGCAACAACCCAGGCGGTCCTTGCCCACCTCCTGGCTCGATATCAACAGTCCCCCGCCAACTCCGGCGCGATGATTATCGCGCCTCCGCGCTCCGCCTTCCTGGGTGCCAGCGCACTCGATGACCTCACCAGCGCTATCGAGCAGGCACCGTGGGTGGATCAGGTGCTCGCTGAAGACCTGCCGGTGGCGGCGGACGTGCGTGCGTCGACATCCACTGCACCCGACCCCGAGCCCTCGCCGTTGTCCCGCGGCGCGATCGCTCGGGTCGAGCAACTGCGCAGGACGTTCGATCAGATTGCCACTGTGATGCAGCGCCAAGAGACGGTGACAACATGGAGCCCGGTGCTGGACGGCCTGTACTCAACGCGGTGGCGCGGCAACGATGAGGAGTGGTTGTCCCTCCTGGATCTCATGGAGTCCAATGTGAGCACCATCGTCGACGGTGTGCGGATTCAAGAGACCAGCGTCAACTTCTTGGCCAATGAGGGACTCATCCAGCTGACGCTGGTCAACGATCTGCCAGTCGGTTTACGCGACCTCGACCTGGAGCTGGTGCCCGGGAACGCCCGACTGCGCATTGTCGAGCAGCCGCAACCGATCGCCATCGGAGCCAACAGCCGTGCCACGGTGCAGTTTCGGGCCGAGGCCGTTGCTGCTGGTCAGGTGCCGGTCAGCGCCACGCTGACCACTCCTACGGGGCTGCAGATCGGCGAAGCTCAGGAGCTGGACGTGCAAGTGCGACCTACCGGGATATGGATCTACTGGGTGCTCGGCGGAGTTGCTGGGGTAATTCTCGTCCTTGGCCTCACGCGCGCGATCCGCCGGCCCGAGCCGTCCGGATCGAGAGCGGTGTCCTCAGATGCCCTCGGGAACGAAATGGGGCCCCCATGAGCGGGTCTCACCCTCCTGCTGGCCCGGGCGACCCCCGTGATCCCGAGGAACCCGACGACTCTCAGGAGCAGCCTGAGGACAAGCCCGAACGGAAACCCGCCGGGCACTCTTCGGCCAGCTTGGCGCGATCCAGCGCGCTGATGGCCTCGGGCACCTTGGTGTCCCGCATCCTGGGCTTGGTCCGGTTGGCCCTTCTCGCAGGTGCCATCGGTGTGACAACACAGGTCGCCAACGCCTGGCAGACCGCAAACACCCTGCCCAACACCATCTACATACTGCTGGCCGGTGGCGTGCTCAACGTCGTGTTCGTTCCTCAACTGACACGTGCTCTCGCGCGCTCCGACAAGGGCCGGGACTTCACCGACCGGTTGATCACCCTCGCGCTGCTGGCCATCACGGGCATCACCGTCATCGCGACGGCAAGTGCCTGGCTGTTGACCAAGCTGTACGCCCTGAGCTGGACCGGCGAGCAACTGGGGCTGGCCGTGGCACTGGCGTACCTGTGTCTGCCACAGATCTTCTTCTACGGTGCGTATGCGCTGCTGGGCCAGATCCTGAACGCCCAGGAGAAGTTCGGCTATTACATGTGGGCCCCGGTGGCCAACAACATCGTGGCCATCATCGGTCTGGTCGCTTTCACGATCACCTACCCCGATGCGGACACGCTTGCAGTCGGTGACTGGACCGGACCGATGATCCTTTTGCTGGGTGGCACGGCCACCTTCGGCATCGTGGTGCAGGCTGCGGTCCTGTTCGAACCGGTCCGGCGCAGCGGTTTTCGCTATCGCCCGAGATGGGGTTTTCGTGGGGTCGGTCTCGGGTCGGCGTCGCGCATGGCGGGCTGGACCCTGGCGGTGATCGCCGTCTCACAGGCCGGTCTGCTGTTAGCCTCTAACGTCCTCAATCGTGCCTCCGAGCTCGAATCAGGAGTGGCTGGACGGTTTGTCTATGAGAGCGCCTTCCTGATCTTCATCTTGCCGCATTCGCTGATTGCGACCTCTTTGCTGACCGCGATGTTGCCCCAGTTGTCTCGCTCCGCAGCCGCCGATGATCACGTCGCTCTGTCGAGTCAGTATCGCCATGGGCTGCGACTTCTGGCAACAGCCATGGTGCCGATCGCCATTGCGATGATTGTGCTCGCCCCCGAGGTCACCGCCCTGCTGCTGTTGCTCAACGAAGGCGCGGCTACCGAAGCCACAGCCCACGTCGTCATGGTTCTCACGCTCGGCCTTGTTCCCTACGGCGTCTACCTGCTCTCCCAACGCATCTTCCACGCCTACCAAGAAGGTCGGCCCACTTTCCAACTCCAGGTGGTCATCACGGGTGTGTCGATGGTGGCCATCCTGGCCGCTGCGTTCCTCCCGCCGGAGTTCACGGCGATGGGTATCGCAGGCGGCCAGGCGGTCGGCCAGGCCATCGCGGCCTTCCTCGCGGTGAGTTGGGTGCGCCGCCGGATCGGTCTCACCTCGATGGCGGATGTGCGCGGCACTTACGTCCGGGCGTTGATCGCTGCCGCGATCGCGGCAGTGCCGACATTGCTGATCCAACGCGGCATGGATGGGGTCACCGGCGGCAAGCCAGCGGCATTCCTCACGCTTGGTGTTGGCGGGGTGGTCTTCTTCGCCGTGTATGCCGTGGTGGCACACCGGCTGGGGGTTCGGGAGTTGGCCGAAGTCATCACTCCGATCAGCCGCCGGCTACGACGGGGTGGCAAGAACCCGCCGCCGGGCCGTCCCGCCGGGCCGCCCACCGGGAACGAAGGTGCCTCGCCCATGCTCACTGTCGGCTCGACCAATTCCCCGGACAGCCAACGCAGTTCGGACTCCTCGACGCGCCGAGACCCGCAGCAGGGTGAGTCGAGACTATTCTTGGCCGGGTCTGCCTCGGACACACACGCAATCAAGGAGCCCATGGTGCACGGCATCGACACTGGCACAGTCCTTGGGGGCAGGTATGCCCTCGACGAGCTGCTGGCCCGCCGAGACGACTCCTTGGACTACTGGTCGGCCCAAGATCAGACTCTGGACCGTTTGGTCGCAGTCACAGTGCTGCCTGCAACAGGGGAGCACGAGGACATCGCGCACGCCGTCCTCGACGGCGCCCGGCGCACGGCCGGCGTCGATGACCCGCGGTTGGTCCGGGTGCTGGACGTCGGTCTGGAAGATGGCTTCTGTTGGATCGTGGAGGAGGGCCTGTCTGAGGCGGTCTCCCTAGCCACCCTGGTCGGGGATCACCCGCTGCCCGCCGAAGAGGCACGGCGGATCGTCGGCGAAGCGGCCTCGGGTCTGGAGTCTGCACGCCGGCGCGGACTGCACCACCTCTATCTCAACCCGCACGCAGTGCTGCGCACGAGTGAGGGCAGCATCAAGATTTCCGGTGTGGGAGTAGCCGCTGCGATCGAGCAAACCGAGGAGATTTCCGCGGCAGAAGCATCGGTCATCGACACCGGTGACCTGTTGGCCATGCTGTACACCGGGCTCACCGGCCGGTGGCCCGGTGAAGAGATTGAGTCATTGCGTCCGGCGCGGCGATTGGCGGACGGCACGTTGCCAGCCCCCTCCGAGGTTGTCGGCGGTGTTCCCGGAGATCTGGACGCCCTGTGCCGATCAGTGTTCGGGGTGGAGGCAGACGCCGCGAGCGGGCCGCATACTCCGGGTGCTCTGGCCAAAATGCTGGCGCCCTGGCCCTCAGAGGTGGTCGATGACCGGCAGTTCAGTGTGGACGCACCCCTGTCAGAGGGAGCTTCCGGTGCACGCGCAGCGCTGGCCGCCAGCGCCGGAGCCAGCGCTGCCGCCACCGCCGCACACCCAGCGACAGACTCGGGTGAGGACCACACGGATGTTGTTGAGCCGAGCTACTACCGCACGAAGCCCAGTCCGACCGTCGTGACCGCGAGCCCTGCGGCCGGCGCCGCCTCGGCCGGTGGAGCGC
>JBATUU010000036.1:0-1712 GCA_049671385.1 Ornithinimicrobium sp.
GAGGTATGTCGTCTCCGGCAGGCGCCGGGTCAACTGGCAGGCGGTGCCGATACCGGATAGACCGGCCCCGATGATGAGGACGTCAACATCGGGAGACGAGCTGGTCGACATTCACCCACCCTGTCACGCGGCGCCGTGCCGCTGGGCGTGTCAGGCTGCACGCCTGCGGTAAGGAGGAGTCAATGGGGCAGATCACGCTGCGCGCCCGCGGACCTGGAGATGCGGCCACGGTGTGGGAGCGGTATGCCCGACCTGACCTCTGGCAGACATGGGCGCCACACATTCGAGGCGTTGCCTATGCCCACGAGCGCCTGGTGGTGGGCGCTCACGGACACGTCATCGGTCCTCTAGGGCTGCGTGTCCCCTTCGTGCTCGACACCGTCGTGGAGCCCGAACGGGCATGGTCGTGGACGGTGAGCGTGCAGGCTGCCCAGAAGCCCGTCCTGCAGGTGCGCCTACATCACACGGTGGAGCCTCTGCGCGGAGGAAGCGAGACCACGCTGCGCCTCAAGGGGCCGATACTCGCGATTGTTGGGTATGCCCCGATCGCCCGGTTTGCGTTGCATCGCCTGACCCGACGATGAATGCAATGGGACGTTTAACTATTGGAAGCTGCCAAACCGCCGAGAGTCAGAAAAAGAATATTGACCAATACGCTAGCGGCAAAGACGGCACCGGTGATGATCCACGCCATCTTTTTGTATTGATCGTAGTCGGCCAGCGGCCGGCCCTGGATGTCACGGCGGGAGCCGGTCAGGGTGATGAGCAGGTCAATCAGGGACCAGATACCCAAACCGCCGAGCGTGACCAACTTCAAAATGGCCGTCCCGATCTTGCCCAGGTAGAAGCGGTCCGCGCCGAAAAACCCCAGCAACCATGCCAAGAGCCACGTCACCAAGAACGACTTGTCAGAAACGTTACCGCCGGCCTGACCTTCGTTGCCGTAGGCGGACTGCGATGCGGAAGTCATGAGAAAAACTATCCTATGCGTCGGGGCTATTGGGAGGCTGCTGAGCACATCCTAGGCAGAAGAAAAGCCATCTCCAATGACAGTCGATGGCGTTGACGGTGGCGCGAGGATAGGCGAATGAACGGCTTGCACGGCGGTCATGGCCACCGAGGGCTGCGCTTAGGCGCTGGGGCCGGGTCGGACGAGCCACGGCATACCCGAGTAGTTTGGGGTGATGACGAATTCTTCAGGTGCCGCGCCCGACCACGGGACCGGACCGAGCACTGAGACGGACGGCAGCAAAGAAGGGGCTCCCGAGCCCAGCCCTGGGCCCGAACAGAGCGATGACCAGCACTCCGACGACGGCAAAGAGCCGAGCCCCGGCCCGGAGCAGGAAGACGGGACCAACGAGTCGACGCAACCCAGTCCAGGGCCACCCGCCTAGTTTCACTGGTCTCGCGCGAGAGGCTGGTCCGCGCCGACTTCTCGTCTCGCTCACGGCCTGCCGTCGAGGCGTATGTCAGTGGCGCGCGGCACACTCACCTCATGGATCTGAACAAGGCCGCGGCGATGGGCGCGCGTTTGCTCGCTGAGCACGATCTGGACCCATGGCATCTGGTCTTCGACAACGCACGCACTCGCTTCGGGATATGCCGCCCGCGGCGCCGTGAGATCGGGTTGAGTCGCCGGTTGACCGTGCTGTCCTCGGAGCAGGAGGTACGCAACACCGTGCTGCACGAGATCGCCCATGCGCTGGTGGGTC
>JBATUU010000037.1:0-2971 GCA_049671385.1 Ornithinimicrobium sp.
GCCGTCCAGCGGCGGCAGTTCAGCGCACCCGGCCACGACGGCGAGGTGCTGCTCATCGACTACCTGGCCCACCAGCGCAAGTTGTTGCCGCGGATCGCAACCGCATACGCCTTGATGTTTGCCTCGAACCAGATCATCGAGCGGATGCAGGAACTGCACGACGCGCCGGAAAAGGACCTCGAGGCGCAACGGGAGTTGGAGACCCGGGCCGCCGGGCTCAAAGCGATCAGCACCCGATTCGGCAACGACACCATCCAGGTATGCCGGGAGGCATGTGGCGGGGCGGGGTACCTGTCCGAGAACGGGCTGACCTTGATCCGCCGGGACGCTGACGTGTTCGCCACCTTCGAAGGCGACAACACCGTGTTGCTGCAGTTAGTGGCCACGGGGTTGCTGTCGAACTACAAGGAGATGTTCGGCGATCTGGACATGCGCGGGATGTTGCAGTTCGCCGCCAAGTCGTTCAGCGGCGCGGTGATCGAGCGCACCGCCGCGCGTCCCGTGATCGAACGGCTACTCGAAGCACGTTCCCGGCGCGGTGATGAGAATCCATTGCACGATCGCGGGTGGCACGTCGGCATGTTCGAGGACCGCGAGCGCCATGTGCTGGAGACGCTTGCCGGGCGGCTGCGCAAGGCTGGGAAAGCCAGTGACGACTCATTCGAAGCCTTCAACTCCACGCAGGATCACGTCTTGCTGGCCGCCCGGACGCACATGGATCGGGTGGTGCTTGAGGCATTCGTGCAGGGCATCGAAGACTGCACGGACCCGGTCGCCAAGGATCGCTTGGAGCGACTGTGCGACCTCTATGCCTTGTGCAGCATCGAGGACGACGCCGGGTGGTTCCTCGAGCACAACCGGCTCTCGGCCACGCGCTCCAAGGCAGTGACTGCGGCTATCAACGACCTGGTGCGGAGCTTGCGACCTGACGCGATTGCGCTGGTCGAGGGCATGGGCGTGCCGGAGGAGTGGCTCAACTCCTCAATGCTCGTCGAGCCTCATTGGACACCGTGAACTAGCCGGAAGGCTGATCCGGCCGGTGCTGCATCGGTACCGGGGCTGAGCGAAGCGCACCGAGGGCGGTGGCAGCGCTGGGAGCAAGCGGGAGTCGACCGAGCAACACCGCATGGACCGAGTGGTAGAGGTCGGGCCGCCCGGGCCAGACCGTCTCGGCAGGCTCGTTGCTGGGGTCCAGTTCATGTTGCCACGAGCCGTCCTCCGCGATCAGGTAGCGCCGGGCGTAGTCCCACCACGTCCGATACCACTGTTCGTACTGGGGCTCTCCGGTAGCGGCGCCCAGCGCT
The DNA here is from genome assembly GCA_049671385.1 of Ornithinimicrobium sp. Lineage (GTDB taxonomy): Bacteria > Actinomycetota > Actinomycetes > Actinomycetales > Dermatophilaceae > Ornithinicoccus. Next base: position 1,305 of record JBATUU010000037.1, read on the forward strand.
GCCGTGGCTGAGATGCCTTCGGCCACGACCCAGTGCATTCGCTGGCGTACCACCGGCGCTCCCGACCAGTCCGTGGTGTAGACGAATCCGGCTGCGCCGTCGGCGTTCCACCCGTCCTCGACGGCCCGGGCGAACAACGCCTTCGCACCCTCAAGCAACTCAGTCGCCGGCTGATCACCTTGTGCGGCATGCAGGTGCAGCGCGAGTCGGGCCCACTCCAGACCATGCCCGACGGTTGCCCCGTAGGGCTCGAAGGGATCGTCGGGCTGCTCCCGGTGATGCTCCAGCAACGGGCGCCACTGCTCATCGAAGTGCTCGGGGATCCGCCACTCATGCTCGCTGGCCCACAGCAAAACGTTCGTGGTGATCCGGACGGCACGCTCTCGCCACCGCTCATCGCCGGTGGCATCGGCTGCGCTGGTCAGCGCTTCCACCGCGTGCATGTTGGCGTTTACACCTCGATAGGAGTAGCGCTGCGAGAAGTCCCGGTTGGATGAGTCGGCGTGCATGCCGTACTCGTCCTGCCAAAACCGCTCATCGAGCACCGCGAGGGCATCGGTCAACAACTCCGGCGCCCCGGACACTCCCGCCACGGTCGCGCTGGATGCGGCAAAGACAACGAAGGCGTGTGGATAACAGGCCTTTTCCTCATCCACCCTCCGCCCTGGTCCCACTGAGCCGTACCACCCGCCGTGGACGGGGTCACGTAACCTGCCGCGCAGCCCGTCGATAGCAGCGGTTGCCAGCGGCAGCGCGATCGCCGAACCGGCCAGGTGACCCAGGCTGTACACATGAGCCATCCGGGCGGTCACCCAGGTATGCACCGGCTGGGTGAGATCCGGACTTCCATCGGAGTCCAGGTATGCCGCGCCGCCATCGGGGTGCGGAAACTCCCGGGCGAAGGTGAGTTGTCGCCGCAATTGCTCCCCGAGCCAGTCCAGGTGGTCAGGCTGGTCCAGCCACCGCGCGCTGGGGGCCATCTGGTGCGATCGCTGACTCAGCCGTTGTCGCGGGCTTCGGCGATAACCTGCGCCAACGTGTCGGTGATGATGGTCAGCTCCTCTTCGGTGATGGTCAACGGCGGGGCCAAGCGGATCGTCGATCCGTGCGTGTCTTTGGCCAGCACGCCCTTCTTGGCAAGCGACTTGCAGGCTGCCTTGCCGGTCATCACCTCGGGGTCGATGTCGACACCAGCCCACAGGCCGCGCACGCGAACCGCGTTGACGCCTTGGCCAATCAGGGCCTCCAACTTCTCGCGGAAAACGGGCTCCAACGCAGCAGCGTGGGCTTGATGATCGCCGGTGGCGAGCATCTTGACGACGGCGTGGCCGACAGCGGCCGCCAATGGGTTGCCACCGAAGGTCGAGCCGTGCGTACCCGGGGTGATGACGTCCATCACCTCCCGGTCAGCCGCTACTGCTGAGACCGGCACGATGCCGCCGCCGAGAGCTTTACCGAGCGTGTACATGTCAGCCTCGACCCCCTCGTACGCGCACGCCAGCGTTGTGCCGGTGCGGCCCAGACCGGACTGGATCTCGTCAGCGATCATCAGCACGTTGCGCTCGGTGCAGAGCTCGCGAAGGGAGGGCAGGAAGCCTTCCTTGGGAATCTGCACACCCTGCTCGCCCTGGATGGGCTCCACCAGCACGGCGACGGTGTCGTCGTCG
>JBATUU010000038.1:0-5838 GCA_049671385.1 Ornithinimicrobium sp.
TCGCAGCGACCGGGACCATCCTGGAGGCGGACCCGCCGCGTCGCCTGGTGCAGCACTGGTCGGCCGTCTGGCACGACGAACCGGACACCACGCTGACGTATGAGATCACGGAGTATCCGGGCAACGCCTGCTGTCTCACGCTCACGCACGACTGCACCGGGGCGCCCAACACGGCCAAGGACGTCCGAGGCGGTGGTGATGCCGGGGCCGGTGGCGGTGGCTGGCCGTGGGTGCTCTCCAGTTTGAAGACGCTGCTTGAGACCGATCGCGTGATGTCGGGCGCCGGCGCCTGAAAATCTCTGTCACACACCGAAATGCTCGCGAGGTCACCGGCTCCGGCGCACCTCGCGAGCATTTCGGGCTGTCGAGAAGGTATTCGGCGTCAGTTCGAGTCATGCGCGCGCTGGCTGGCATCCGCGAGCTGCTCGCGGATCCGGGCGAAGGCGTCGCCGGAGATGGCGCGCCAGAGTTGCAGAGCCAGGGCCGGGTCGCTTTGCTCGACCTCGTCCAAGGCGCCTGGGGAAAGAACCTGGGCTTCCACATCGTCGACCGCGGTGACAGTGGCAGCGTGCCGCCCGTCACCGATCAGCCCGAACTCACCGAAGGTCATCCCCGGCCCGAGCACGGTCAACCGCTGCTGTTCTCCCTCGTCGTCAGCGACCGTCGTCTCAATGACGCCGCGAGTGATGACGAAGATCCCCTTGAAGGGGTCGTTCTGTCGCACGATCATTTCTCCTCGGGCGAACGTCTGCGGCTCCATCCGATCGATCAGTGCGTCAGTCGAGGCATCATCGAGACCGGAGAGCACCAAGCTGTTGGCCGCATTGACCTCAGGTGCGTGGCTCGGCGCATTGCAGTACCGGGCCAACACCTGCTCCTCGGCCCACTCGACCGCTGCCCTGCGATGGGCAAAGAAGCGTTCTGGCCGGGGAGCGTCCTCGTTGATGAACCGCCCGGAGTCGTGGACGACGGCGATCACTCTCCCCGATTGCGAAAATCGCTCCTCCACGTCTCGCAGAGTGGTCCGAGCAAAGTCTGTGATGTCGGTGATGCGGCGGATATCCAGCACGACGAGTTCGATCGTCTCCGGCAGCGTGACGAGCTCGCGCACGATCGACTCACTGGCGCCGAACGTCAGATCACCCTGCACTTCGATCACAAGCGCGCGATGACCGAAGCGCAAAAGTGCCTCCTGGGCAACCGGCTGCCGGCGCACCCCCGAGGGCGCGTCGGTGATCGGATAGCTCACGCGCACTGCTTCGTGTTTCACCCGGGCTCCGCGCATCAGATGAAGGTCGAGATCGGTGCTGAGTCGTTCGCAGGTGAGCACTCCACGCACCGAGTTGCCGTGGTGGTCCAAGCGCGGCGAATACACCGCGATGCCGACCTGACCTGGCACAACGGCGATGATCCCCCCACCGACCCCGGACTTGCCCGGCATACCGACGCGCACCATCCATTCACCCGCATCGTCGTACATCCCGCAGGTGGACATCACCGATAAGACACGCTCGACGACCGGCTGATCTAGCAACTGCTCGCCCGTCACCGGGTGGACACCTCCGGTCGCCAGCACCGCAGCCATCATGGACAGGTCGCGTGCAGTGACCGAGATGGAGCAAGCCGCGAAGTAGTCGTCTGCGGTGCCCTCCGCCGAGCCGTCGATGACGCCAAAACTGCGGAGTAGGTGTGCCATCGCGAGGTTGCGATCCCCTTGCACTCGCTCGATCGCCAACACGTCTTCGTCGATTCGCACGGGCCGGTGGGCCAGTCGTGAATAGGCGGCGACGATCCGTTGTGCTCCGGCGCTGACGGAGTGGTTGGGCTCACTCGGGGGGTCAGGGCGGACCATTGAGGCGGCAGCGATCGCACCCGCATTGATGAGTGCGTTGGCCGGGCGCCCAGTGCTGGCTTGAAGTGATATCTCGTTGTATGCCTCGCCGGAGGGCTCGACATCGATCTTGGCATCCACCGTCTCGAACCCACTGTCCGCGAGCGCGAGGGCGTAGGTGAAGGCTTTCGAGATCGATTGAATCGCGAACTCGCGATCAGCGTCACCGGCGGTATACGTCGTGCCGTCAAGGGTGGTGAGCGAGATTCCGAAATCATTGGGATTCATGTCGGACAGTGATTCGGCATACCCCGCGATCTGTCCTTCGGTGCGTGCAGACAGGGAGCGGTGCATCTCCTCGAGGTAGTCATTGAGCGGTGATCGCACAGTGCACAGTCTGACGCACAGGAGGCGCGGGAAGCACGGACGGCGGGAGGAGCACGGACGGCGGGAGAAGCACGGGGACACGGGAAGGGTCAGCCGGTACAGGGGGCGCGCGAGACACAGGAGGCGCGAGGTCGACCGTGGCTGTGGATAAGGGCGGGGTGTGTCACACCGGCGACCTAGAGTGGACACATGTTCGATATCAGGAATCGAGGCGCCGTGGGGACTGGCGCAGATGACCTCGAGTCACATTTTCGTTCTCGCGACGCGAGCCCCGAGAACGACTCGGCCGGTGCAAGCTCGGAGGAGCCACGTGATGGGTTGAAGGCGGCGATGGACGACGCGGGTCAGGCGATGGCCCGGGCCCGGATCGCTGTCGACGAGCCGACATCGGTCGACGAAAAGGCGCTGCTTCGCGCATTGGATTCGCTGATGGGCATTCGTGCGATGGGTGAGACGCTGGCGTTGATCATCGCTGGCGAGGCGCTGGGCCGTGGGTTGAACGATGGGGGCGGATTGTCCGCTCATGACTGGCTGGCGGCGCGATGCCCGTGGCTGACCCGGTCCGAGATCGGCGATGTGGTCGTCGTTGCTCGCGGCGTTCGTCGTCCTGAGCACGCTGCGATCGCAGACGTTGCTGCCAACGGCGGCGTTCCGCTACGCCGGTTGGCGAAGTTGTTGCGGACCTTGGAGCGGGTTGCGCCGGTGTGTGACGGCGACGCCTATGCGGCCAGTATCGACATCCTGTTGCCGGTCGTGACTGACCCTGACTTCACCGATCGTGACCTGAAGGTCGCCGCTGATCATCTGATCGAGTGTGCGTTGCCGGAGGCAGACTCAGCCGCAGCGGTCTCTGCGGCACGAGAAATGCGCGGTGTGCACGAGTCATCCCTGGCAGGCGGCTCGCATACTCGATTCATCTTCACCTGTGACCAAGCAGGGGCCGCACTGTTCCGCAGTATTTTCGCTTCGCCCCTAGCGGCCCCGGCACCCGATGACGCAACGGGCGTCGACGAGCGCACCGCGCAGCAGCGTCGGTATGACGCAGCGATCACCGTTTTTGAGCGGGGCATGACCAGCCCCGAGGGGTCTCCGATGACCAGCAAGGCCAAAATCTTCGTGACAATGTCGTATGACGGGCTGCGCGACGCGTTGGTCGGAGCTGGCCGCACGTTCACCGGCGAAACGCTCACCGCTGGTCAAGTGCGCCAACTCGCGTGCTCAGCCGAGCTGATCCCCACCGTCCTGGGTTCGATGAGTGAAGTAGTAGACCACGGTCGAGCCACCCGGTTGGCAACTCCAGGGCAGATCAAACGGCTGTGGCTGCGAGACAAGGGGTGCACCTTCCCGGGATGCACCATCCCCGCGACCTGGTGCGACGCTCATCACGCGACATGGTGGTCACGGCACGGAGCCACCGATCTCGACAACTTGGCCTTGTTGTGCGGACGACATCACACGCGTGTCCACGACCTCGACCTCACCGCCACGGTGACCGCAACAGGTGTGACCTGGCATACCTGAGCACCGCGCCCCGTCCCGGCCACGGCGGCCGGGAGGTCGGTATGCCCCGCCGCACAGCGCTGGGCCTCGACGGCCCGCCGCACAGCGCCAGGCCTTTACGCCCTGCCGCACGACCAAGCATTCACGCGCCCTCGTTCTAGCGCCGTTGTGCTTTGTGCCATACCGTGAGCAATTGAAGCGCTTAGGCCACGTCGACACTGGAGTTGACTATGAGTTCGATCGTCCTGACTTTGCTCGGGATCGCCATGATTCTCAGTGGCTATCTCTTCTATTCGCGCTATCTGGCAACTCGGGTCTATGCCTTGGAACCTGACGCGGTCACACCATCACATGCGCTCGGTGACGGGGTCGACTACGTGCCGACCAACAAGTACGTGCTGTGGGGCCACCATTTCACCAGCGTCGCTGGGGCCGCTCCGATCGTGGGTCCTGCGGTCGCGGTCATCTGGGGGTGGCTGCCGGCGTTCCTATGGGTCACGATCGGCACCATCTTCTTTGCCGGCGCGCACGACATGGGTGCGTTGTGGGCCTCCTCGCGCAATAAGGGTCAATCGATGGGTGCCCTGTCGCAGCGGTATATCGGTATGCGCGGAAGCAATCTGTTCTTGGTCGTCATCTTCTTGCTCCTGCTGATGGTCAATGCAGCCTTCGCTGTCGTCATTTCGAGCTTGCTCGTCTCCACTCCCACGGCGGTGATCCCCACCTGGGGAGCGATCGCGGTGGCGCTGGTCATCGGTCAGGCGCTGTCTCGCGGGTGGGCGGGGCTTCCGGTGGTCTCGGTCATCGGCGTCGTCGCGTTGTATGCGCTGATCCTTCTGGGTGACCAAGTGCCCGTGTCGTTGCCCGACACTGTGCTCGGTCTGCCCGCCGCGTCTGCGTGGATCGTCATCTTGTTCATCTACGCCGGGATCGCGTCGGTGCTGCCGGTGTGGATGTTGCTGCAACCACGCGACTACATCAACGGGCTGCAACTGTTCCTCGCCCTGGGGTTGCTCTACGGCGCGGTGCTGCTGGCTTCGCCGCAGATCGTCGCCCCTGCTATCAACCGCGATGTGCCCGAGGGCACGCCCGGCATGGTGCCACTGCTGTTCGTGACTATCGCCTGTGGTGCGATTTCGGGGTTCCACGGGATGGTGTCCTCAGGCACCAGCTCCAAACAGATCGATAAAGAGACCGACGTGCGATTCGTCGGATACTTCGGTGCCGTCGGAGAGGGCCTGCTCGCGCTTGGCGCCATCATGGCAACCACCGCGGGGTTCGCCACGCTGCAGGCCTGGCAAGAGACCTACAACGAGTTCGGTGCAGGCAGCGTCGGGGCCTTCGTGCAAGGAGGCGGTGCGATCGTCGAGAGTGGCCTGGGCCTCCCGCAGTCGTTGAGCGCCACGATCCTGGCCACCACGGCCATCTTGTTCGCGGCCACCACGATGGATACCGGCGTCCGGTTGCAGCGCTTCGTGGTGCAGGAGATCGGTGAGATCGTCGGCGTGAGTCTCGGCAAAGGCGTGGCCACCCTCGTGGCCGTCGGAGTCGCCCTTGGCTTGACCTTCGGAGCCGGCGCCGACGGGTCCGGAGGCATGCTGATTTGGCCGCTGTTCGGCACCACCAACCAACTGATGGCCGGTTTGACCTTGTCCATCATCGCCATCATGCTGCTGCGCCGTGGGCGCAGCGCCCTGGTGGTCATGGTGCCGCTGGTCTTCTTGTTGACGATGACAATCTTTGCGTTGTTCGTCCAGCTCCGAACGTTCTGGGACGAGCAGAACTGGCTCCTGCTCAGCCTCGACCTCGTCATCCTGGTGGCCGCCGTGTGGGTCATCATCGAGGCAGTCGCTGCGATGCGCAGCGCCAAGGATGACGGGCCGGACCGGGATTGGGCCCAGGAGATGGCCGAGAGTGGCGCTGGTGGCGGGGAGCGCTCACGCGGTGACGGCTAGCCTGCACATGAGGGTCTACCGCGGGCTGGAAGGCCCGTCACCCCTCGCGCCGTGACCGAGCCTGCGGGGGGCGGGCGAGAGATTCTGCATGCGATGTTTGCCGGGCGATATCGGCAGACGTTCGCCCGGGCTCGTCAAGACGAAGACGACGTCGTGATGATGATC
>JBATUU010000039.1:0-8608 GCA_049671385.1 Ornithinimicrobium sp.
GGCGTAGACCATCGAGAACGTCAGCTGGTGGTGGTGGTACTGGCGGTAGACCGGGTCCTTGGACAGGTAGTCCAGGGAGTCGTTCATCCACCCCATGTTCCACTTGAACCCGAAGCCCAGCCCATCAGCATCGGTGGAACGAGTCACGCCAGGCCACGAGGTTGACTCCTCGGCGATGATCGTGACGCCCGGGTGGCGGCGGTATGCCGTGGCGGTCGTCTCCTGCAGCAGGGCTACCGCCTCGAGATTCTCGTTGCCGCCGTGCTCGTTGGGGATCCACTCGCCTTCCTCGCGGGAGTAGTCGAGATAGAGAATCGAGGCAACGCCATCGACGCGCAGACCATCGGCGTGGAACTCCTGCAGCCAGAAGAGTGCGTTGGCCACCAAGAAGTTGCGGACCTGAGGGCGACCGAAGTCGAAGACGTAGGAACCCCACTCCTCATGCCACCCCTTGCGCGGGTCCGGGTGCTCATAGATGGCGGTGCCATCGAATCGAGCCAGCGCCCACGGATCGGTGGCGAAGTGGCCGGGCACCCAGTCCAAGATGACACCAATCCCCGCTTGGTGGAGCGTGTCGATCAAGTATTTGAGGTCCTCCGGGCTGCCGAGCCTGGCATCAGCCGCGTAGTAGCCGGTGACGTGGTAGCCCCAGCTGGGGCCGTAGGGGTGTTGCATGACCGGCATCATCTCGACGTGAGTGAAGCCCAACTCCTGCACATAGTCGACCAGTTGGATGGCCAACTCGCGATAGTTGAGGCCCTGACGCCAGGAGCCGAGGTGCACCTCATACACGGACATCGGTGCAGACACCACGGACGTGTCATCGCGCTGCTGCACCCAGTCCTGGTCCCCCCACTCGTGAGTGGACTCGGTCACAATCGAGGCGGATGCCGGAGCTTCCTCGGAGGCTCGGGCCATCGGGTCGGCCTTGGCTGTGCGCGTGCCGTCGGGCCCCGTGATGTCGAACTTGTAACGGCTACCTACCCCGGCGTGAGGGACGAACAGCTCCCAGATCCCGGAGGAGGCGAGCATCCGCATCGGCAGGCTGGAGTTGTCCCAACTGTTGAAGTCGCCGATCAGATTGACGCAGCGGGCGTTCGGAGCCCAGACGGCGAAGGAGGTGCCGACAACCTCGCCCATCGGTCCGTCGTAGGCACGGACGTGCGCGCCGAGCACGGTCCATAGCTGCTCGTGGCGGCCCTCGTTGATCAGGTGCTGGTCCATCTCGCCCACAGTCGGTAAGAACCGGTACGGGTCGTCCTGGGTGTGCGTGACCCCGTCGTCCCAGGACACTTCAAGCCGGTAGTCCTTGACCTCCTCGGAGTCCAACACAGCTGTGAAGATGCCATGCGTTTCGTGCTCCATCGACACGCGTTCATCGTCTTCCAAGAGCAGGGTGACGCTGCTGGCCAGCGGCCGCATCGCGCGCACCGTCACCCCGCCATCGTGCGGGTGGGCACCGAGCAGGGAGTGTGGATTGCCGTGCTGGCCACGGGCCAGTTGCTCCACTTCATCCATCGGTAGAGGCTTGGCAGCGGGGCCGGTCGATGCGTTCATCGTGGTCTCCTGGGTTGATGGAAGGGGCTCAGCGGATGCGTCGGTGCGCTGGAGCAGGCGGCTGATCGCCTGCACCGGGATGGCCGCCCATGCGGGTCGGTTGCGCGTCTCGTAAATCACTTCGTACAGGGCCTTGTCCAGTTCCAGCGCGGTCAACAGGTCCTGATGCTCAGCTGGGTCCTCACCGCCGCCGTCGCGGTAACCCTCGAGGAACGCCGCGCGTACTGCCGATGCCCACGTGCTGCGATCAAGCTCGTGCTCGATCTGCAAGGAGCCGGCGGCATAGTCGAACGAACGGAGCATGCCGGCGACATCACGCAGCGCGAGGTCGGGCCTGCTGCGTTGCTCCAGGGGCCGCAGTGGCTCACCTTCGAAGTCCAGCAGGACCCAGCCGCGATCCGCCACGTCGAGCACTTGGCCGAGGTGGTAGTCACCGTGGATTCGCTGCAGATCGGGCCAGTGTGCCTCAGCTGCCGCGTCGAAAACACCATCGATGGCGTCTCGATGGCCCTCCAGGTCGCCGACCGCTCGCAACGCTGTGTCGCAGCGAGCGCGCCACTGGTCCACCAGGTCATCGTGCATCTGGGGCGTCATCGTGGTCTCACCCAATGCTCCGGCCAAGGTGGCGTGCACCTGGGCCGTGCTGTTGCCCAGCGCCTTGGCCCGAGCGGTGAAGTCGTCGTTCTCCGCTGCCGAGTTCAGCGCAGTGCGCCACGCATCTTGAACTCCGGGCAGGAACTCCTGCACGAAAGCCAGGTGGCCGTGTGCCGTTGCCCCCGATGGGTCCGACCAGGTGCCGGCCAAGTGGCCGAGGGGGGTCGGCACGACCCGAGAGCCTGCGTCGGCCAACGCGCCCTGCACCACGACATCGGGGTTGTCACCGGCTTGCACGACTCGAAAGATCTTGACGATGCACGGCGGGGGAGAAACGGACTCGCCGGTCAGCGTGCGGGGACGCACGATGATAGAGGTATTCGACTGTTCGCCTCGTAGGACGCTTGCCCGCGCCACCTCCATCGGCACGCTCGCGCGGCTCGGTCGGTGACCTGTGATGCCAGCCGCCTCGCCGGACGCTCCGACGTGTTGCTCGGCCTCGATCTGGTCCAGCACTGCCTGGACGTAGGCGGGGTCGTGTGGAGCGTCATACACCGAGTGCGTCGAGGTCGTGGTTACCAACGCCTGCGCCAAGGCCGGTTGCACGGTCCGCCGGTAGGTCAGCGGAATCTGGTAAAGCACCGGTTCCTCGCCCGAGGAATCCAGGAACACATGAGTGCTGATGGTCAGCGCCGATCCGCCATCGGCGACCCCGCCGCGCTGCGACATCGTGATGCTGGCGACCACGGTCAGGTCGGGTGTTTGGCCCTTGCCCGTATACCAGCGTTGGTTCGCCAACCAGGGCGCGATCACTGCGGCGAGATCCACCTCATCAGTCATGGGCGACGTCCTGCTCCTTGGGCGTCGGCTCGCTCAGGTCCGTCTCGCTGGAGTCGGCGGCCGTGAGCCCGAGCCAGAAGAAGTTGCGTGAGCCCAAGGTCAGATGGATGGTTCCTTCGGCGTTGACATCGGGAAAGCCGACGCCGCCGAACAAGTCTGAGGCGATGGCACCGCGCAGCCGTTCTGGCGTGCTGACCACAGCCGCTTGCGGGCGAGCGGACACATTGTGCACGCAGAGCACGGCCTGATAGCCCTCCCGCGACTTGGGGTCACCGGGGGGGAGGATGCGCACGAAGGCGAGCACCGCGTCATTGTTTGTCTCGCACAGGACGAACGCCCCGAGGCCGAACACCTCGTTGGCCGCGCGCACCGAGAGCATTCCGCGCATCCAGTGCAGCAGCGAGCTGCCTGAGGCCATCTGGGCTTCGACGTTCACGCTGTTGTAGTGGTAAACGAGCGAGGAAACCACGGGGGTATAGAGCTTGCCCGGGTCGGCGGTCGAGAAGCCCGCATTGCGATCGGGCGTCCACTGCATTGGGGTCCGGACCGCGTCCCGGTCCTCCAGCCAGATGTTGTCGCCCATGCCGATCTCATCGCCGTAGTACAGACACGGTGAGCCCGGTAGCGAGAGCAGCAGGGCGTTGATCAACTCGATCTCGTCGCGCGAGTTGTCGAGCAGGGACGCCAGTCGGCGTCGGATGCCGACGTTTGCTCGCATCCGGGGGTCCGGGGCATACCAGCCGTACATCGCCGAGCGTTCCTCGGTCGAGACCATCTCCAACGTCAACTCGTCGTGATTGCGCAAGAACGTGCCCCATTGCGTCCCCTCAGGGATATCGGGTGTTTCGTTCATGACCGTGATGATCGGCTCGGCACGCTCCTCGCGCAAGGCGTAGTACAACCGCGGCATCACCGGGAAGTGGAAGCACATGTGACACTCGGGGCGTTCCGGCGTTCCGTAGTAGTCGACGACTTCATCGGGCATCTGGTTTGCCTCGGCCAAGAGCACGCGGCCCGGGTATTCGGCATCGACCATGGCGCGCAGGTCGGCCAGGAAAGCATGGGTCTCGGGGAGGTTCTCGCAGTTGGTGCCGTCTGCTTCGAACAGATACGGCACGGCGTCCAGGCGGAAACCGTCGATGCCCATATCCAGCCAGAAGCGGACCACGTCGAACATGGCCTCTTGAACGGCAGGGTTCTCGAAGTTCAGATCCGGCTGGTGACTGAAGAATCGGTGCCAGAAGAACTGTCGCCGAGCCGCGTCGAAGGTCCAGTTGGACACCTCCGTGTCCACGAAGATGATCCGTGCGTCGGCATAGGCGTCATCGGTGTCGGACCAGACGTAGAAGTCGCCATAGGGGCCCTCGGGCTCCGAGCGGGAGGCTTGGAACCAAGGATGCTGGTCGCTGGTGTGGTTCATCACCAGGTCGGTGATGATCCGAATGCCTCGGGCGTGCGCCGCAGAGATCAGTTCCTGGAAGTCCAGCAGTGTGCCGAACTCGGGCAGTACTGCGGTGTAGTCAGCCACGTCGTAACCGCCGTCGCGCAGGGGCGATGCGTAGAACGGTGGGATCCACAAGCAGTCGATACCGAGCCACTGGAGGTAGTCCAGCCGGCCGATCAAGCCGGTGAAATCGCCCGAACCGGTCCCGCTGGAGTCATCGAAGGCCCTGACCAGTACCTCATAGAAGACTGCCTTGCGATACCAGTCCGGATCGTTCTTCAGCCCGGGCTGATAGAGGTTGAGGCCCCGCACGGGTTCAGAACCTCCGCACGTGGATGATGTGCACCGGCTCGGCACCTACCCCGAGACGCACGAAGTTGCGCTGGCCCCAGTTCCACTGTTCTCCGGTGATCAAGTCTTGGGCGATAAAGCCATCGTGCGAGGCCAAACCGAGCGCGGGCATCTTCAGGTCGATCATTGTCTCGCGCAGGGTGTGCGGGTCGAGGTTGGCGACAACGATGATCGCGTCTTGGTCTGATCCGTCGTGAGCGCCGCCACCGCGCTTGGAGAAGACCAGGATGTTCTCGTCCATGGCCGTGTGGAAGGTGATGTTGCGCAACCAGTGCAGGCTTGGGTGCTCGGCCCTGGCTTTGTTCAGCGCGCGCAGATACGGCGCCAGGTTTGGACGACCTTCGGCCTCCCCGGTCCCACCCTCTGGCCCATCCAGGTCCCACCGGCGGTTCTTGTACTCATACTTCTCGTTGTCGATCTGCTCCTCGGCGCCGGGGCGAGCGACATGCTCACAATGCTCGTAGCCGGCGTAGATGCCGTAAGTCGGCACGAGCGTCGCGGCCAGCGCGGCGCGCAACTTGAAGGCGGTGGGCCCGCCGTACTGCATGAAGGGGGTCAGGATGTCGTGCGTCGTCGGCCAGAACGAGGGCCGCATGTAGGGCGCGGTCTCCTCGGCCAACTCGGTCACGTACCGGCGCAGCTCAATGGCCTCGTTTCGCCAGGCGTAGTAGGTGTAGGACTGCTGGAACCCGATTTTGCCCAGAGTGCGCATCATGGCCGGCTTGGTGAACGCCTCGGCAAGCCAGATCACCTCGGGGTGATCCCGGGCCACATCGGCGATCAACCACTGCCAGAACTCAACCGGCTTGGTGTGCGGATTGTCGACGCGGAAGATGGTGACGCCGTGATCGATCCAGACCTGCACCACGCGGCGCATCTCGGCGTAGGCCACTGAGGGTGCGTTATCGAAGTTGAGCGGGTAGATGTCCTGGTACTTCTTGGGCGGGTTCTCCGCGTAGGCGATGGTGCCGTCGGCCAAGGTGGTGAACAACTCGGGGAACTGCTCGACCCATGGGTGGTCCGGAGATGCAGACAGCGCGAGGTCGAGCGCAACCTGCAGGCCCTGCTTTTCGGCTGCTTTAACGAAGGCGTCGAAATCGTCGAAGTCGCCGAGGTCTGGATGAATCGAATCCTGACCGCCCTCGGCGGCTCCGATCGCGTAAGGAGAACCGGGGTCGCTCTCCTCTGCTTCGAGTGTGTTGTTGGGACCCTTACGGTTGGTCGACCCGATCGGGTGGATCGGGGTCAGATAGACCACGTCGAAGCCCATATCGGCAATCGCCGGGAGGCGCTCCGCTGCAGTCGCAAGAGTGCCGCTTGTCCATGCCCCGGTCGTCGGATCCTGGGTCGCACCCTCTGAGCGGGGGAACATCTCATACCAGGCGCCGGTCAGGGCAAGCTTGCGCTCGACCCACCACGATTCATCGCGCGATCCACTCACCATGTCGCGCAACGGGCTGGCGCGCAGCAGCGAGATCACCTCTGAGCCGGTGCCAGCCGACAATCTCGCCTGGGAAGGTCGCTCCTCGTCGCGCAGGGCCTCGATCGCCTCTGTGAGCACACGGCCGTCGTCCTCGCTCCGGCTGACCTCGTCGCGTGCCCGCTCCAGCACGCGGGCACCCTCTTCGAGCATCAACTCGACGTCTACCTCGGCCTCGACCTTGATGGTCGCCGCGTGATGCCACGTTGCGTATGGATCGGACCAGCCCTCGACCCGATAGTGCCAGAGCCCTTCACGGTCGGCGTAGATCGGGGTCAACCAATGATCCAACCCGGGGTTGTCGCACTCCATGGCGACCTGGTGCTCTTCGCCGTCGGGATCGGTCAGGACGACGGTGGCATTCACCGCGTCATGACCCTCGCGGAAGACGGTGGCCGAGACCGTGAAGATCTCGTGGACAACCGACTTGATCGGACGTGCGCCGCCGTCGACCTGAGGCTGCACATCGAGGACGGGGATGCGCCCCAGAGGCTGTTGGCCTACCTCCTCAAGCCAGTCGCGTTCTACTTCGGGCTGGGACGTCTCGTTGGGATCAGTCACAAGGCACGACGCTACCGGTTTCTTCTGGCTGGGGTAACACCCAAACCAGCATCCGGCACTGAGGCGCAGGTTGCGATCACCGTGTCCTATTCTTCGACGCGTGAAAGCCATTCGTCGACTCCACGTCCGCACCGTCCTGCCGCAGCCACTCGCCCCGTTGTCAGACCTCGCATTGAATCTGCGGTGGAGTTGGCATGGCGGCACCCGTGACCTCTTCGCACGTATCGATCCAGCGCTCTGGGCAAAAGTCCGGATGGATCCGGTGGCGCTGCTGAGCCGCCTGACCCCAGCCGATTTGGACGCGCTGGCCGCCGATGAGGACTTCTTGAGCCGATTGGCCACAGCATCGAGTGAGTTGCACGACTATCTGACCGCACCCCGGTGGTACCAACAACAGTCTGACGCCGCCGAGGAGCCGTTCCCCACCGCGATCGGCTACTTCTCGCCGGAGTTCGGCATCACTGAAGCGCTACCGCAGTACTCCGGTGGCCTCGGCATCTTGGCTGGAGACCACCTGAAGAGCGCCTCGGATCTCGGGGTGCCGATCATCGGGGTTGGTTTGTTCTACAAGAGCGGCTACTTCCGGCAGCGGTTGAACGCCGACGGCTGGCAACAGGAGAGCTATCCGCTGTTGGACCCCGACAATCTGCCGCTGTCGATCCTGCGCGAAGCCGACGGGACCCCGGTGCTGATCGACCTCGCCATGCCAGGTGGTGGCCACCTGCACGCTCACGTGTGGAAAGCCAACGTCGGTCGGGTCCCGTTGTTGCTGTTGGACTCCGATGTCGAGACCAACGACGCTGCACGTCGCGAGCTGACCAACCGGCTTTACGGTGGCGGAGGAGACCAGCGTCTGGAGCAGGAGATGCTGCTCGGCATCGGGGGAGTGCGCGCACTGCGCGCGTGGTCGCGGTTGACCGGCGCGGCGGCCCCCGATGTGCACCACACCAACGAAGGTCACGCGGGATTCCTCGGCATCGAGCGGATCAGTGAGTTGACCACCTCAGCAGGGTTGAGTTTCGCCGAAGCAGTTCGCGCGGTACGCGCCGGCACGGTCTTCACGACGCACACCCCCGTGCCCGCCGGTATCGACCGCTTTGGCGGGGAGGCGATCCGGGCACACTTCTCCGGCTCTGCCGAACTGCCGGGTGTGCCCATCGATGCCCTCCTGGAGTTGGGCGCCGAGACGTATGCCGGGGGAACGCCGGGGATCTTCAATATGGCCGTGATGGGTATGCGGCTCGCGCAGCGGGCCAATGGCGTCTCCCAGTTGCATGGCGCCGTCAGCCGCGGCATGTTTGCCGGGCTGTGGCCGGGCTTCGACATTCCCGAGGTGCCGATCGGCTCGATCACCAACGGCGTGCACGCCGGGACATGGGTGGATCGGGCGTTCAACGACCTGGCTCGCACGCACCTCGGCGATCAAGCGGTGGAGACCGGCGAGCAGTGGAGCCGGGCCAGCGACATACCGCGCGGCGAGTTTTGGGCGACAAAGCGTGATCTGCGCCAGCAGCTGGTCGCCGATGCCCGTGCCCGCGTCCGCACGTCGGCCAAGAACCGCGGGGCCACGTCGGCCGAGATCGGGTGGATCGACGATGTTCTCGACCCAGACGCACTGACGATCGGCTTTGCGCGGCGCGGAGCGACCTACAAACGTCTGACGTTGATGTTGCGTGACCCGGTGCGACTGAAGGCCTTGTTGACCAACCCGGAGCGGCCGGTGCAGGTCCTGATTGCCGGCAAGTCCCACCCGGCCGACGACACTGGCAAGGCTTTGATTC
>JBATUU010000040.1:0-4692 GCA_049671385.1 Ornithinimicrobium sp.
GCGTGCAGCCTGTGAGAACTTCACCCCGAGGCATGCCATGCGGCACGCCATACAAAGTGGGTCCCCCGCTCCTGTCAGACGGATGGTGCGAAATTACCCGCTATCGGTGACAGGATTCGGTGACCGAGACGAGGCTCCCCAGGGGAGGGAGCGTTGGCGAGGCTACCGAAGTCACAGCCACATGTCACGTTTCGATAACGGGAACCTAGAGTTTTCGCCTCAGGAAGCCACTGCCGCAGCCAGATTGTTCAGAGATTCTTCAAGTTCGGACTCCTCCACCAGGGGGAAGGACACCTTCTCGAGGATCTCCTTGTCGGTGACCTTGCTCCAGTCGTAGGTGAGCGTGACGGTGGTGCGATCTGGACCCTCGGATTGCAGGCGCCACACCCACTCCCACCCAAAGGGCTCGGTGCCAGCCGGTGTTGACTGCCACGCCACGAGGTGGCCCTCGTCAAAACCGGTGACGTGATTATCGGTTTGATAGTCACCGCCCATGTGCGGTCCGGACATGTTCATCGTGAACACTTGGCCGACTGCACCGATGCGGTCGGCGGTATCCACCGACCGGACGAAACCCGAGCCGTCGATGGCGATGTGGTTCTCAGGATTGGACAGGACCTCGAAGATCTCCGCATTGGCGGCATCGATCGAGCGGGTCACCGTGATGCTCTGCTGGTCAGTCATGGGTCACATTTCTGTTGAGGGGCGAACAAGGGATGGTTGAGGTGCGCGCCGAGGTGCCGGGGCACCCAGGTGACGCTACGCCGTCATCCGGATGGTGTGCGCGCCGGGGATGGTGGCGTACCTGTCGGGAGTACACGTCAGCAGCAGGAGTTGCCCTTGGGAAGAGCCGCTGGCCAGCACTGCACCCAGAGCATGCAAGCGTTGCGGATCGGTGTATCCCAATGCGTCGTCGACCACCACGGGCATCATCTGTTCATCGGCGACCAAAGCGGCCACAGCCACTCTGGCAAGGATCCCCAGCTGTTCCTTTGCGCCCCCGGACAAACTGTCGAAGGGCACGGTGTCGCCGTGCAGTGTTCGGTGGGTCATCACCAGGTCCGCACTCACGGTGACGCCGAATGAAGAGCCATAGACCTCTCGACCCAACACCTCGATCTGGCGGGCGTAGGGCTGGGCGTAGCTCTCATGGGCCCGGTCTCGGTGGCGGTGCAACGTTGAGCGCAGACGATAGGCCGCGACAGCTCGTCGCTCGACCGAGGAATGGTGCCGACGAGCATCGCTCAGCGCCTGATCAGCGCGCTCTGCGGCCTCTTGACGCCCTTCGGCAGCGACCTGCTCGAGACGCCCTTTCACTTCAAAGAACTCTTCTCGCAGCGCGGCCAGGTAGGAGGTGACACGAGTAGACTCCGCCGCCGCCTCGCCAGCCTCCTCTTCTCGCGCCTGTGCGCCCTCGGCGGCTAGCGCAGCCCGGATCTGAGCCACTGCCTCATAGGCGCTGCCCTGTGAGGCCTGAGCTCGACGGACACGCTCGACCAGCTCGTCGTCGCCAGCGATCACACGGGCGCTGGCAAGAACACCCGCGCTTCGCTCCCGCTCTGCGTCGGCGCTGTCCTGGTGGGCTTGCATTACTCGGTAAGCGGCTGTTGCCTGCGCACTCTGGAAGCGAGCGCCATCGAGGACCGCCTGGGCATCGTCGCGCGCATGACTGCACCGGGAGACGGCGAGACGAGTGGACTCTGCCCTCGCCGCAGCCTGGGTCACATCGCTGTCTGCGTCTTGAGGGTGTTCGCTCAACTCCACGACCGAGCCATGGCGCTCGAGACTCACCGCATATGCCTCCTGCAGGTCGCTGAGCTGTTCGCCACGCAGCGCCGCGGTCAACTCCCGCTCCAGATCTGCGATATCGACCACGACCTGGCTACGCCGCTCGGCGCGAACTTCTGCTTCGGCAAGATCGGCTACCCCCACCTCGGTCATCCGCTCGGCAAGCGCGCGAGCCAGGGTGTCTCGATGGAAGACATGTTCTTTGGCTCCTGCGTCCGGACGAATCTCAATGCACACTCCAGCGTCGACCAACACCGAGGTGTCGCTGGAGATCAGTCGCTCGATGACACCCCGACCTGGCTCGAGAGCCTGAACCCCGTCGCCGATCTCGACCGTGTGCCCCGGGGCCACCGCGGACACGCGCACCGAGGTGGCGCTTGCCTCGACCCGAGCCCGCGCGACGTTCAACTCCCCCTCACTGCGCCTCAGCTCACCAAGGATGTCGGCTGTCACCGTGCAGGTAGCGAGCTCAGCACGCGCCTTCCCCAGATCGGCAGTCGCGCTCTCGGCTGCTTCAAGGCGCTGCGCCAACTCCGCCACCAGCGCAAGCTCGCGAATCCTACGAAGGTACGCAGACGCTGCATCGGCCTGTTCCTGCGCATCGGCGAGGGCTGTGCGAGAGTCCTGGAGCGCCGCTTCGCTGGCCGCCAGGTCTTGAGCAGCTCGGTCTTGACGTGTCGCCAACTCGGTGATCTGCTGCTGGCACTGTCCGGCTTGCGCCGCCCTCGCAGCGGCGTCGTCCACCAGAGACCGGCGCGCCTGCACATCTTGCTCGGCACGGCGGTGCATCTGTTCGGCGTTGCGCAACCCTTGTTGCTCCGTCTCTTCTCGTGCGCGCAGATCGGTCAGCTCGTCGAGGGCAGCAGTCGCGGTCCGTTGGCGGGCGGAGGCCGCGCGGGCGGCTTGCTCAGCGGCAGTCATCTGCTGAGCTAAGTCCTCACGCCGACGGAACACTGCTTCGACTTCGCGCAACTCATGCTGTGCCTGCTCGTGACGATGCTCGGCCTCGGTGACTGCGATTTGAGCCTGTTTCAACTCCCCGCTGACCCGACCAGTGGTTGCGGTGTAGTAGCGCTGGTATTCGCGCTCCACACCCTCCAACAAGGCTGCGCCTTCATCAGCGTGTAGCGCCGCTCCGGCCGCAGCGTCCAGCGCCGCTTCCAACACCGCGCTCTCCCTGAGCTCGATGGCACCCGGCGATCCGGCCTGGACGAGCCGTAAGGCATCAAAGAGCGTGCGGTCCAGACACTCGTCCACGATGGACGTCATCCGCGCTTGCGCATCCTGCCCGGTCAACTGCTCGGGGAGGGGTTGCAAGATGTGCAGGGTGGTCGCGGCTTGCTTCAACCATTGCTTGGCGAAGATGAGCCGATAGGGGCCGATCGTCAGCTCCGCCTCGACGTACGGACCAACATCTTGGCCAACAGGCTGCAGGGAGGTGATCGAAGCCGCCCGCGAAGACGCCTTGGCCTTGGGATCCAGCAGGCGATCCAGAGCCTCGAGCAACGTGGACTTCCCGACTTCATTCGGGCCCTCGATCACCACGACCCCGGTCTCCGGAAAGGTCAACTCGCTGGCGTCGACGCCTTTGACCCGCTCCACCCGCAGCCGGTGAATCCTCATGCCCGGCTCGCACTACTGAGGCGATACAGCAGCGCCAATGCATCGCGGGAGGAAGATTCCCCCAAGGGGTCGCCGCCTGCGTCGAGGTCCTGTGTTCGTGCGATCTCTTGAGCTGCCTCGGCGACAAACCCGGACAGTCCCAAGTCGCTCCAGTCATAGTCGCTCGGCAGAACGGTGAGGTGTCCTGGCGCACTCGCGTCATCGAGGCCGGCAAAGGTCTCACGGAAAGCCTCCAGCGACTCCACCAACCGGGTGTACTCGCTCATGGCCAACGATCCCCGAATCTCAAGCTTCAGAACGACACGCTCTTTGCCCGTGATGCGTTGCAGCGAGTCGATGAGGTCGGTGACGTCCTGAGCCGAATTGAGATCGAAGGATCGCGTCCAGAAGTGCCAGCGCCCGGTGCGATGCACGCCCACCTGCGGCAACTCAGTGTCTTCGACTGAGACAACGAGCACGTCTCCGGGTGTCTCTTCGCGCGAGTCGGTGACCTCCATCGTGCCGGAGTACCAGATCACCCCGTGCCCTGAGACGTCGGTGCGCGAGTGTCGATCCCCCAACGCGACGTAGTGGATACGCCCCTGCTGGTGGGCTGTCATCAGCGACGCCGTGTCGATCGCTTGCGGGTTGCGCCCGGTGGGGTCCAGCACGTCCACGCCACCGTGACCCACCAGAATGCGCACGGCCGAGCTGTCGGCTGGGATCGAGTCCATCGCTTTGGCGATGGGGTCGGTCCCGGGGTGCTTACCGGTCCAGGGTGCCGCCACCAACTCGACTCCGGGTCGCACGGGATATAAGCCGGTCGCATCAAGCACGTGCACGTGCGTCGGGCAGTTCTTTACGAAGATGTCCTGCCGATAGATGCTCGTGGTGTCCAGCGGGTCGTGATTGCCGGGTAACAAGTAAACCGGCACCTCGATCTCATCCATCGCCTCCAGCGCTCGCCGCACCGTCCGTGGGAGCAGCTGGTTGCTTTCGAAAACATCACCGGCCACCACAACGAACTCGCACTGCTGCTCGCGGGCAATTCGCCCGCAGGCACGGATCGCCTCCAAGCGGTCCTGGTCGAATCTGGCCTGCGCCTCCGGCTGCAACCAGCGTCGGGTGATCCCGATCTGCCAGTCAGCGGTGTGCAGGAAAGTAACCATGTGCCCACCGTAGGCAGCGACACCGACAAACCCCGGGAGCCGGGCTCAGTGTCCCCACACCAGCAGTGGCAGAAGCGCCGCGACGCCCCCCGAGCCGGTCGTCGCGAGCAGGTACCCGGCCGCACGCGGTCTA
>JBATUU010000041.1:0-6053 GCA_049671385.1 Ornithinimicrobium sp.
GGCGTGCTCGGGTTGATCTCGGAACGCGAGCAAGGCACCGCGGCCCGGCTGCGTTCGATGCCGATGCACCCGCGATTGATCGTGGCCGCGAAAGGACTCGTCAGCTTCATCCTCGGCGTGGTGGCAACCGCCGTTCTGCTGGCCTGTGGATCCTTCTTCTTCGACGTGAGTTTCGGCTCGCCTCTGGTCGTCGCGGTGCTCATAGCAGCTGTTGTCACCGCCAGCACGTCACTGATGTTCATCATCGCCAAGTTGGCAACAACCGCTGAGCAAGCCGGCGTGGCCCAATCAATTCTGGCGATCTCACTCGGCATGGCTGGCGGTGCGTTTTTCCCGATCACCGGGACCGGAACTCTGGGTGCCCTTCTGGACCTCAACCCGATCGCTGCGTTCACTCGCGGGCTCGGGATCAGCTCTAACGGGGGCGGTCTCGCCGATGTCGCCGGACCGTTGATCGTCATGGTCGCCTTCGCCGCCGTTGCCCTTCTGGTCTCGGCAGTTGTCCCAGATCGGAGCTCCAAGATATGAGCGGCATACGTGCGATGGCGGCCATAGCGGCGGTGGAGTTGCGCCGCTTCCTGGCCGATCGGTCGAACATCTTCTTCGTCTTCATCTTTCCGCTGGTGTTGGTCGTGGTCATCGGCTCGTCGTTCGGCGGCGAGGGTCCGGCTGCCAAGGTGGCGATCTCCGGAGGAGACAGCGCGCTGCGCGCCGCCATCGTCGAGGAGCTGACCGAAGACGACCAGGCGGACGTCTCCTTCGGCGAAGAAGACGCCATCCGCGAGCAGGTGGGGCGGGGAAGAACGAGCGTCGGTCTCCTGATCACGCCGCAAGATGCCAGCGCGTTCGAGGCCGGTGAAGACGTCGACCTGCAGATCCTCGTCGGTGCCGGCGCAAGCTCCCAGGTCGCCTTTCAGACGGTGTCCGGGGCTGTGGAGGCCGCGAATGCTCGCCGCGACCAAGTTGCCGCGCTGAGTGCAAGCACCAGCGAGCCGCAACAAGTCGACGATGCGCTCGATCAGGCTGAGGAGTCTCTCACCCCAGCGACTCTGCAGGTCGACAGCGTCGATGAGATCAGTGAGGAGTTCGCAGGGCTAGCGGGACAGTTTGACCAAAGCGCTGCTTCGCAGTTGTTGCTCTTCGTCTTCATCGCCTCGCTCACCGGCTCAGCCACGCTGATCCAAGCCCGCCGCTACGGCGTCGTCGGACGAGTGCTCAGCGCCCCGGTGACAACCTTGCAGATCATCGGCGGTCAGGCGTTAGGGCGGTTCACCATCGCCGCCTTCCAGGGGGTGTACATCATGGTGGCGACCACCTTGCTGTTCAACGTTGAGTGGGGATCGTGGCCGTTGGCCCTGCTGGTGCTGGTGGTCTTCAGCACCATCGCGGCCGGCGCGGCGATGGTGCTTGGGTCAGTCATCGACAACGAGGGCGCCTCCGCTGGAGTGGGTATCGGGCTCGGCCTGGTCCTCGCTGCGTTGGGTGGGTGCATGTTCCCACTCGAACTCTTCGGCGACACGATGCGCACGGTTGCGCACATCACCCCGCACGCCTGGGCCTACGACGCAATGGCCGACGTACAACGTCGCGATGCCAGTCTGCTCGACATCCTGCCCGAGCTGACGGTCTTGACTGCGATGGCTGCGGTGCTGCTGCTGATCGGCGCTTGGGCACTGCGGCGGAGCACGGTGCGGGCACTGTGAGCCACCGGTGCCTCAAGAAGTGAAGGAGCGGACTAGGCGCTCGGCGAGCAGAGCCGGCGCCGCACCCAATCCTCGTCAACACCCTCGTCGGCCAAGCGATAGTGGTGCACCCCGTGGCGATCTTTGGGCTCGGAGGCAGCGTAGGAACGCAGGGCCGAGGTGAACTGCGCCGACATCGGCATCGACAGCGATCGATAGATCGCCGTGACCGCCCCCACCGGGTCGGCGACGACATCGGTGTAGTCGACGTCATGGATCCGGTCGCCATGGGTAGCCCTGGCCCTGGCGAGAGCTCGCAGCTCGCTGGCGAACAGGTCCAGTGACGTCTCGGCGGTGCGGTGCACGTCGAGGTCGGCAACCGTCAATGACTGGGTGGTCTTGGCCATGCTGAGGTAGCTGGCGTATGCGGTGACCGGGTCGCGATGGATGTGCACCACCTCGGCTTCCGGCACCGCGCCCAGCAAAGCCTCCAGTGCACCGAGGTGTTCGGGTGCCTTGAGCACCAGCCGCTTGCCCGGCGCCTGGGCCTGCAGGATCTGCAACCACGCTCGATATTCGCGGTATTTCTGCGTGCGGTCACTGCGCAGATACCACTGCAGATAGCCCGTGACCGGGGCCATCGACCAAAAGAACACCGACTGGAAACTACTCGCCGTCAGATAGAAGCACTCCTCCGGAGTGTCCGCGCCGATGCTGTGCATCCGGCTCAGGTCCGGCATCATCGCGGTGCGCACGGCAAGGGACCGTCGGGCCCTCTCACGACGGTTGTCGACGGACCCGGGGGGCACGATAGGCGCGATGAGTTGCCAGTAGGGCGGAGCATGGCTGTCTACGTCTTGAGCGAGCAGCCGGTGCAGATGGGTGGTGCCCGACCGATGCAGCCCCGTCACAATGATCGGCGCGCGCAGCGGCGCCTGAAACAGATGCGGCCGGTGTCGCCGTTCATGGGTCAGCAGCAGACGGTTGACCAGGGCGTCGACGATCGCCTGCCGAAGCGCTATCTGGCCCACCAGATGCGGCTCCATGTCAGTGCCAATCGAGCCCAACAAGGCGTCTAGACCTTCGATGAAACTCTGATCGCCGAAGTCGCGCATACCGACCCGATGCATCGCCTCATCACGCACGGTGGCCTCGTCCAACCGAAACCGGTCGATCCGGTCCGCCGGAGCGAGCCGACCGATGGTGTTGAGCACCCGCATCGGCGCGGGGAGACCAGAGTCAGACATACCGGAAGGCTTACCCGGTCCGATCGAGCGAAGTGACCTCGTCGTGGGTCGCCGCAGCACCCGGATCAACGCGGCCTCGCCGGGTCACCCGGTGCCACAACAACAGGGTCAAGGTGATCATCGAGAAGCCGAAGACGAAGTCCTCGATGGGCGAGTTCCATCCGACGCGGATGCCCAGAGTCTGCGCGTCGTCGTACATTACGATGGTGCCCCCGGCCTTGGTCAGCCACCCGTCCACCGGGAACTGGAAGCCCCACACAATCAACATCGAGAGCCAGAACTGCGCGGTGCGCAGAATGCCGGTGCGCAACCAGGCGAATTCCACGGCGAGCACAACAACGACAGAGATCGCGGCAATGACCGTGTACTCAGGCACGTCTCTCCTCCGCGTCCGCCGATGTCGAGCGCCACGGGGGTGGTCCGCCACGTATCCAGGTCAGACAGTTGCCGACCGCTTCGTAGGTCAGCAACCCACAGATGGGCACGACGATGAAGAACACCAGCTCCTCCAATGGCATCGGGCCCAGATGCACACCGGTGATGAACTCCTCTGCATAGGTCCAGTGCCCTTGCGCAATCCCCCATAGATCCCAGGCGACGAAGACAACGATGACCGGCAGCAACGCCAGTGCCAGCTGGCGTGGGCGCCGCCAGACCCTCGCCCCGAGAACGGCCTCCAGCGGGAGGGTGATCAGCAAGCAGCCGGCCATTGCCATCAGGTAGTGCCAGTGGCTCATCAGGATCGGCCTGCCAATGCTCGCGGCGGGGTGGCCAACAACCGGGTGGCGTAGCCAGCCTTCTGCCAGGTCGGCACGCGCAGGCGACCCGCGAAAATGTCGTAGTCGGCTTCCTCGATCAGGTCAAGAATCCGCGAGTAGAGGTGTCGAGCGGTTTGCACACATCGTCGCGACGTCGGTGGAAGGTGCGGCAAACCCTCATCCGCGCTGCGATACAGCTCGCGGTTGCGTCCAATCTCGAAGGACATCAGAGCCCTCCAGCCGGGTGTCACGTGGTCGATCTTTCGGTCCACTCCGAACCGATCGAGGTCTTCGATGGGCACATAGGTCCGGCCCAGGTCGCGGTCTTCGGCGAAGTCACGCAGGAAGTTGGTGAGCTGAAAGGCCAAACCCAGGTCCCGTGCTCCAGGCAAGGCCCGGGCAGTGTCGGTGGGTCGCAGCACTGGCAGCATCATCTCGCCGATCACCGCCGCCGAACCCTCCATGTATCCCAGCAGATCGTCATACGTCGGATAGCTGGTGACCGTGAGGTCTTGAGTCATGGCCGAGAAGAAGCGGTCGAAGCACTCGGGATCAATCTGTCGCCGGGTCGCGGTCTCGGCAGCCGCACGAACCACTGGCTCAGCGACGTGCTCGCCGCCCAGGGCCGCGCTGAACTGATCGGCGAACGCGGCCAACTCACGCTTCGTGGCGGCCACGGTGGTGTGGTCCCCGCTGGTAGCGCCGGGCGCATCCACGATGTCATCCGCCATCCGGCACAACGCGTACACCGCATACACGTCATAGCGATGCTCGGCCGGCAAGATCGCCGCACCCCAGTAGTAGGTCGTGCCGTGTTCGCGCGTGATCCGCCGACAGATGGCATGGTCCGGGGTGGGTGCTCGGTCTTTCATGCGGCGCTCTTTCATGCGGCCTGTGCTGCGACGTAGGAGGCTACTCGGCGCGCGGCGAGGTTGCCGCTGATCAGGACCATGGGGACACCCACCCCCGGCGTCGTGCCCATCCCCGCGAAGAACAGACCCGGAATGTTGCGCGGCGCATTGCGAGGGCGGAACGGCCCGGTCTGTCGGAACAGGTGGGACAGCGAGAACGGGGTGCCCGAAGCCAGCCCCTGATCGGCCCAGTCCGCAGGCGTGACCAACTGCTCGGTGCGGATATCTGTGGGATAGCCGCCGCGCTCCAAGAACTCCAGCAGACGCTGGCGCATCGGCTCACGTTGATGCTCCCAGTCGATGGTCCCGGTGAGGTCAGGCACCGGTTCCAGGACGAACATGGTGCTTCCACCGTCCGGCGCACGATCCGGTGCGGTGACCGTCGGGAGCGTGACGAGCCGGGACGGGTCGCTCATCAGGGTGCCGCCTGCGATCAGCTGATCGAAACTGCGCTCCCACTCGTGACCGAAGTGGATGTTGTGGTGCAGCAGGTGCGGTGCGGAAGCATCGCGGGTGCCGATGTGCCAGACCACCGCCGAGGGTGAGTAGCGCGGTTTGCGCAACGACAACGGCGTCTTCACGTCGGCAAGCAATGTTTGGTACGCCGTGGTGACATCGGTGGTGCAGACCACGGCGTCAGCGGCCAGATATTCCTCACCGAGCACTACCCCGGTCACCTTCCCAGTGCTGTCCCGCGGCAAGACCGTCACCGGCGTGTCCAGCCGGATGCTCACCCCGGCATTCTGCGCGGCTGCAGCCATTGCCCGCGGCAGGGCGTGCATACCCTCATCGGGGAAGTACACCCCGTTGATGGCATCCATGTAGGAGATCACCGCGTAGATGCCGCGGGCTTCGTGCGGGGCCAACCCGGCATACAAGGCTTGAAAGGTGAACAGCCGGTGCAACCGCTCATCGGTGAAGCGCTTGGCCACGAGTGAGGACAGGTTGCCGAACGCACCCATCCGGACCAGACCGGCGGCGGGCCGCGGACGGTTCACCAAACCCAGCGGCGAGTCGAAGTTGCGGTCGATGAAGTGCGGCATCTCCACGTCGTAGAGCCGCTTCAGCCACGGTACGAACTCATCGAATGCGCGTGCATCTGCCGCTCCGCTCATCCGCGCGATCTGGTCACGCATGGTGGCGTGATCGCTCCAGATGTCCATCTGCGACCCGTCGGCGAAGAACGCGCGGTATGCAGGATCGAGTTGCGTCATGGGCAGCAGATCCAGGCTGCCGCCGGCGGCACGCAAGGTCGACTCGATCAGGTCGGGCATGGTCAGAACGGTCGGCCCCAGATCGAAGACATGGCCGTCCTGGTGCTGCTCACCGGCCAGGCCACCCACTTGAGAGCGAGACTCGACCACGGTGATCTCGTGTCCGGTGCGGCTCAGGTGGCATGCCGTGGCAAGGCCGGCCAGGCCGGCTCCGATGATGACGATCCTGCTCATAGGGTCC
>JBATUU010000042.1:0-3027 GCA_049671385.1 Ornithinimicrobium sp.
CGTTCGTCTCGACACCAACTGTGGCGCCATCACCGTCGAACTGGATGGCAGCGCCGCCCCACAGACTGTCGCGTCGTTCCTGTTGCTCACCGACGGTGAGTTCTACGCCGATAGTCCCTGCCACCGCCTCGTCGACGGCGGCACCCAGGTTTTGCAGTGCGGAGACCCCACTGGCACCGGGCGAGGCGGACCTGGATACACCTTCGGTATTGAGAATGCGCCAGCCGACGGTTTCTATCCGCGTGGCACGATTGCGATGGCCCGCAGCCAGGACCCGGAGAGCAATGGAAGCCAGTTCTTCATTGTCTTCGGCGACACCACACTGCCGCTCGAAGGCGGCGGCTACAGCATCTTCGGTAAGGTCACAGGCGGAATGGAGATCGTCGACTACATCGCTTCCCGCGGTGTGGACGGTGGCGGCATCGAGGGTATGCCGGCTCAACCGATCAGCATTCTCGACGCCGAGGCCGAGGAAGAGACAACATCATCGTGAGCGAAAGCGCCAAACCCCGTAAGCCCGCACCACCGGTCCCATCTCCGGCTGCATTTGCCGGCCGCAAGGCGGCGGTGCGCCCGATGGTCCCCGCGGCCTCGACTGCCGCAGTCAGCGCGGAGTCAATGGCCTTTGGCCGGGTGGACACCGACGGCACTGTGTATGTGAAGACGGGCAACTCCGAACGCGCCGTGGGCTCCTATCCCGGCTCGACCGATGAAGAGGCCCTGAGTTACTTCGCGCGTAAGTATGAAGATCTGGCGGCGGCTTCGGCGCTGCTGGCCCAGCGGCTGGCACAGACTGATCTTTCGGCGCACGAAGCTCGCGAGGCCCTGAAGACGCTCAAAGATCACATTGGCGAGGCCAACGTGGTGGGTGATCTCGACGCGCTGCAGATGCGCGTCGCCGAGATCGAAAGTGCGGTCCAGGCACGTGGCGAGCAGGAGGCTGCGCAGCGCGCGGAGGCGAAGGTGGCTGCGGCGCGGGCTCGCGAAAAGGTCGTGAAGTCTGCTGAGAAACTGGCGAAGTCCGACCCGGCAAAGGTGCAGTGGAAGTCTGCCAGTGCCCGGATGCGTGAGCTCTTCGATCTGTGGAAGTCCCAACAGCACGACGGTCCGCGGCTGGACAAGCCCGATGAAGATGCCCTGTGGCAGCGGTTCAGCGCCGCTCGCTCTGAGTTCGAGACAGCACGGCGTAGCTTCTTCGCAGCCCTCGACGAAGAGCATGACACCGCCCGCCGCGAGAAGGAGAAGTTGGTGGCGGCAGCGGAGGCACTGGCGGTCAGTAAGGACTGGGGCCCGACCGCGACGGAGTTCAAGCGATTGATGGAGCGCTGGCGTCAAGCCGGTCGTGCTGGACGCTCCGTCGACGACGCGCTGTGGGCACGCTTCAAGACCGCCCAAGACCAGTTCTTCAGCGCGAAGGATGAGGTGATGGCCGTTGAGAGGCAAGAGTTCGAGGCGAACCTGGTGGTCAAGGAGGCGCTGCTTGTCGAGGCTGAAGCGCTGCTGCCAGTGAAGGATCTGGGCGCTGCGAAGCAAGCCCTGCGCTCGATTCAGGATCGCTGGGATGCTGCGGGCAAGGTGCCCCGTTCAGACATGCAGCGCATCGAGGGGCGGATGCGCAAGGTTGAGCAGGCAGTGCGTGACCGTGAGGATCAAAAGTGGAAGCGGTCCAATCCAGAGCTCAATGCCCGCGCGCGCTCGATGGTGGAGCAACTGGAGAGCGCGGTGGCAGAGCTGGAGCAGGACGTCAAGACAGCACAGGCAGCTGGAGACACGGCTGCGGTCAGTGCCGCTGAGCAAGCACTTGCGGCGCGGCGCCAGTGGCTTGAGTCTGCCCGCTCAGGCCTCGCCGAGACCGGCGGCTGACACCTTGTGAGCACTGGAGTACCCGAGAAGCCCGGGTCTGGGCGTGGAGCACGCGGACTGTGTGACTTTCTCGACGCCAGTCCCTCGCCATTTCATGCCGTTGCCAGTAGTGCCGCGCTGTTGGACGCTGCGGGCTTCGCCCGGGTGCAGGAAGGTGACCACACCCCTCGTGGCGGCCGCTTCTATGTGTGTCGAAGCGGGTCTGTCATTGCCTGGATCGACGACCAGCCGCGTGGCGAGGAGACCGCGTCGCCCCCGCCCTTTCGAGTGGTGGCTGCGCATACCGACTCCCCCAATCTGCGGATCAAGCCGCGTCCGGATCACGTGAAGGCCGGCTGGCAGATGCTCGGCGTCGAGATCTACGGCGGGCCCCTGCTGCACACCTGGCTCGACCGTGATCTGGGCCTGTCCGGACGGGCTGTCATTCGAACCTCGAGCGGCACGCAGACAACCAACTTCATGGTCACCGAGCCCTGGCTGAGGGTTTCGTCCCTGGCCATCCACCAAAACCGGGATCTTGCCCAGGACGGACTGAAACTCAACCCGGCGAAGCATCTGGTGCCGCACTGGGACACCGCTGGCCAGCCAGGCACCTTCACTGAGGCGCTCGCGCAGCACCTCCGCATATCGCCCGATGATCTCTTGGCCTGGGAGGCGATGACTCATGACCTCAGCCCGGCGCGGGTGGTCGGCCGTGCTGCGGACCTCATCGCTTCGGCACGCCTGGACAATCTCGCGTCCAGTTTTGCCGCTATCCAGGCATTGATCGGGGTTGCCGAGGCAGACCGAGGGGGTGCCGGGCCCGGCAGCGCGATTCCGCTGATTGCGCTGTTCGATCACGAAGAAGTGGGTAGCAACACCGCCAGCGGGGCCCAATCAACCTTTCTCACGGCATGGCTGGAGCGAATCGTTGCCACCCGCGGTGTGAGCCGTGAGGACTACCTACGTTCCATGTCCGGGACGGTCATCGCCTCGGCCGATATGACGCACGCGACCCACCCGAACTACTCCGAGCGTCAGGACGAATTGCATCATGTGCAGATGAACGCGGGCCCGGTGATGAAGGTCAATGCGCAAGCGCGGTACGCCACAGACGCTCCTGCCGCCGCTGCGTTCGTGCTGGCGTGCGAGCAGGCGCACGTGCCCTTGCAAACGTACGTGCAC
>JBATUU010000043.1:0-3331 GCA_049671385.1 Ornithinimicrobium sp.
CGAAGGAGTACTTTGCAGCGCTTCCTCAATACCGTTTGTCCCCCCGACTGTTCACTCCGAAAAGAACAGCAACGGTTCGAACCAGTACTTGAATGTCGCCGACGAAGCTACGATGTTCGA
This sequence comes from Ornithinimicrobium sp., assembly GCA_049671385.1. Taxonomy (GTDB): domain Bacteria; phylum Actinomycetota; class Actinomycetes; order Actinomycetales; family Dermatophilaceae; genus Ornithinicoccus. The sequence goes on from JBATUU010000043.1 coordinate 121, forward strand.
CGTACGACCTGTAGGCGGCGCACTTCCTCGGCAACAGCACGTCGACGTAATAGCCTCGCTGGTCTTCAACACCGCTGAGGAGCTCTCCTTCGTCGCGAAGCAGCAGAGCGGTGGGGTCAGTTATCCCCGGTCGAATAGAAAGAATGACGTCGCGGTCCTGCTGAGACCACATGGAAACGAATTCGGAAAGTTCGGGCCTGGGACCAACAAGAGACATATCACCACGCACGACATTCCATAGCTGCGGGAGCTCGTCGAGCTTCGACTTTCTTAGTAGCGTGCCGAGACGGGTCACACGGGGGTCCCCGGTCGCGCTGACCGGAAAGCGATCGTGCTCATTCGTCATCGTCCGGAACTTGTGAATGACGAAGACGTCACCACCGCGGCCAACTCGCTCCTGGCGGAAGAACACGGGCGCCCCGTCGCTGACGCGTACCGCTAACGTGACTCCTGCCATCAGGGGAGATAACAACAGACCTCCGGATACTGATATTCCGACGTCAAACACCCGTTTCGCTGACTCGCTCACGCGAGGATGCTTCTGACTGTCTCGACCACACGACCGACCTCTTGATCTTTCATAGACGAAAAAATGGGAAGGCTGACGACCCGGTCGAACTCGGCAGTGGCCGTCGGGAAGTCCGTAGGACCGACGCCGCAGAAATCCCGCCAGTAGGGATGCAGATGCAAGGGGGTGTAATGAACGCTCGTGCCGACACCCGCAGCAGACATCTGCCCAATGAAGTCGTCGCGCAAACGACCTGTCTCCAACCGAAGGACATAGAGATGCCACGAGTGCACATCACCCTGGGGCGCCGGGGCGGGCCGTTGCACACGCAGGTCCGTGAACGCCTCGTCATACTGTCGAGCGATTTCCCCACGCCGTTCGCCCATGGCTACCGCGCGCGAAAGTTGGACTCTGCCCATAGCGGCGGCGGTGTCCGGAAGGTTGTACTTGAAACCTGGGGCGACCACTTCGTAGAACCAAGATGCATCTCGCCGCGTGAATCTGTCGAAAACATCGCGGTTGATCCCATGTAGGCGCATCGTGCGGATGCGATCCAGCAAGTTATCGTCGGAGGCGACGACCATGCCCCCCTCACCCGTAGTTAGCGGCTTCGTTGCGTAGAAGCTGAAGACAACCGCATCGCTGTGCCCAGCACCGATAGTCACGCCTTTTGAAGTACACGGGATCGCATGGGCCGCATCCTCCACCACGGCGATTCCCGCCCGAGCAGCAAGCCTCCAGATTGCATCTATCTCGACGGCAAGACCAGCAAAATGAACGGGCATGATGACTTTAGTTCGAGAAGTGATCGACTGTTCCACGGCTGCCGGATTCATATTGAGGGTCACAGAGTCGACATCAACAAGGACGGGCACCGCACCCAGGTAGCGCACTACTTCAGCGGTGGCGGTAAACGTCCAGACAGGCACGATCACTTCATCCCCCGGCCCCACCCCGAGTGCCTCTAGCGCCAGATGCAGACCCGCCGTCGCTGAGTTCACTGCCAGAGCAGAACGGCCACCCCCGACATGTTCGGCGAACTCCGCCTCAAAAGCCATGGCATTCTGTCCCGTCGTCAGCCATCCCGACCTGAGGGTGTTCGTGACAGCTTCGATCTCGGGTTCGCCAATATCGGGTTTCGCGAAGGGAAGAAATTCGTGACTCATGCAAACCCCAACTCTCGTAGTTGATCGTAGTCAGCCTTGCGGTTGCTTACACGCCGAAAGGTGTCATGGCGCGCTCGTATCGGATCCCCTTGTCGATCCTCGCGTCCGACCGCTTACGCGCTGAATCCGAACGCACGATCTAGCCAGTGGGAATAGCGTCCAGAACGCTCAGCATATCGTGCCGCCGCGAGCGACTAAAACGACTGCTCCGCGCTCCCGCGGCGGCACTAGGCTAGGACTGGCGCCACATGATGAGGCCCGAGCATCAACTGCTCGAGCCCGGCTGGGCAGCTATAGAGCGATCGGCTGTGTCAGCGACTTAGCGCCATACATAATAGATTCTCGAGCTATCGGAGACGTTACGTGACTGGAACTATTCCCCATCATGCGCCCTCTCGGATCGTTCACGTAGTGCGCGACCAGATCATGGCTGGCTCTCAGCGTGTCGCCTTAAGTATCTTGAGCGCACCTGAGCTCCGCAACGCCGAGAAGATCCTGCTGTGTGGCGACGCAACGGGCGACAACACGCCCCTTCTTGACGAAGCGAAGGCGCATGAGATCGAGGTGATACAGGTCCCCGGCTTTTCCCGGTCCATCCACCCCCGCGATCTAGCGCTGTTCTTTTCGTTCTTACGGATACTGCGTCGAGTGCGACCAGACACGCTACATACGCACTCTGCCAAACCGTTCGTGCTGGCAGGCCTGGCCGGTTTTGTATGCCGGGTTCCCCATCGGTTCTACTCCATACACGGACTCAGTTTCACGCCCGGCGAGTCGCAGTACACACACAAAGCCGCAGCGCTCGTCGAGCGATCCGCCGCACGTCTGTATTCAGAACTGATCTCCGTCAACAGCCTCTACGCCCGAGAGTTCAAGAGGATGAATCTCAAAGGCTTGGTCCGCGTCATTCCCAACGGAGTCAGGCCCCCTCGAACGATCTTCAGGCAGCGAAGCAGACCAGGCAGTCCCTTCACCGTCCTGTTCGCAGGACGCCTTGAGTACAAGAAGGACCCCGAGTTCATGCTGGCAGTTGCCAGCGAGCTGATACAGAAGCGCGGGGAGAGGCATTTACGCTTCCACTATGTTGGCGACGGTCCCTTGCGAGACGCTGTTGCAGCCGGCATTAAGCAACGCGGACTGTCAGACTGCGTGTCGCTGCATGGGTGGTTAGACGATGTAGAGCCTTGGTACGCCGCAGCAGATGTGATCTTTGTGCCATCCCGCTCCGAAGCCTGTGGATTGGTTATGTTGGAAGCCGGCCACCAGGGCTGCCCGGCCGTGGGCGCGCGTGTCGAAGGGATACCGGAGGTCATCGAGTCCGGGGTCAACGGCAAGTTATTTGAGCCGGGCGACGTCGCAGGGGCTAGTGACTTGATAGCTTCCCTCGCCCGTACCCCTAGTGTCTATCCACGACTGAGCGCTGGGGCTGAGCTCGTAGCGCGAGAACGTTCTGAGGAGACCATGGTCAGCCAATACCTGAACCTATACGCCGAACACATCGCGAGAGCTTCTGACGATTGAGATGGAAGAGGGTAAG
>JBATUU010000044.1:0-8684 GCA_049671385.1 Ornithinimicrobium sp.
CGGTATGGCAACACTGCCGCTGCCGCTTTGGCGCTCGTCAGCGGCGTCGCCGCTGGGGTAACGGTCTGGGCGCTGGTAGGCCGACGCGAGCTTCCAGAGGTCGCCGATTACTACCTCAACGAGGCCCCCGAGGAGAGTGGCGGCGCTAACATCGTTAACACGATCTTGGTGGAGTTCCGTGCGTTGGACACCTTGGGTGAGTTGAGCGTCCTCGGTATGGCCGGGATCGCCCTGATCGCGGTGCTGTCGACGGTGCGTGACCGGTACTTGGACCCCAAGCCGGCAGCCGACCACAACTACGTGCCTGCACCTGAATTGGACCTGCGCCCCGAGGGCTCCACCGCCTACAAGGCGATGACCGAGGCCTGGGGCAACGCCATCCCGCTACAACTGCTGGTCCGGCTGACGATTCCGCTGCTGGCGGCCATCTCAGCGATTCTGTTCTTGCGCGGTCACAACGCTCCAGGTGGTGGGTTTATCGCCGCCCTGGTGGGTTCGGCGATCGTGGCGCTGATCTATCTGGCGTCATCCAAGGATCACCCCGTCGGCCCCCCCAAGGCCCCAGTCACCCTCATCGCCGTCGGCATCCTGTTGGCGTTAGGCACAGGCGTGTGGGGCCTGCTGGCCAAAGGCTCCTTCCTGGAGCCCATCACCGGCAAGATCCTCGGCTACAAATGGACATCAGCCATCGTGTTCGATCTCGGGGTGTATGCAGCCGTGCTCGGTTTGGTGATAGCCGCTTTCAACCTCCTCGGCGCCGCCGAGGGCACCGAGGAAGGCACCCGCGAACGCGCCGACCAAGCAGTCGAAGGCGAAGTCGAGGGACCCATGGACACCGTTCGCGGAGAGCACCCGGATGCGGACACGGCACCGGCCCGCCCAACCCGCACGACCACCTTCCTGTCCTCCGGCCGCCGACCCGCGAGCCAACGAGATGAGAACAACAGCAGCCCATGAACACCGTCAACATGGGAGTCAGTGAGGAGGATTGGAGCCACTGAGCCGGCCGCGGCCGCATCGCCCGTTGACCTGTTGCTCGTGCTGTGGCCAAGCGCGGTAGTCGAATGCGCCCGCGCTCCACAACTCAGGCAACACCGCAAGATCATGGCCACGTTGCCCGTGCACCAGGTCGGCCACCCGCCTCACCCGGTCCGGTGCCGACTCTTCGTCGGAGTAGGCCAGTTGGATCAGCGCGATCTTCATCTCAGTCCTTTCCTTCCCCGGGCCGGGTCATCGCAGCCAACCGAGCGTTGTAGGCCGCCAACTCGGCACCGTCATCGCGTTCGGCCTGACGATCCAGTCGCACGGCGTCCCGCTCATCGCGACGCATCCAGTCCAGGGTCACCAGCAGGGCCAAGGCTAGAGTCGGCATCTCGCCGACACCCCACGCGATCGCTCCCCCCATCTGTTGATCATCCAGCAGGTCCGGACCCCAACTGAGATCGATCTCTTTGAAGAACTCCGGCGCCAACAGCCACGTGCCCGACATCAGTGCCAATCCGAAGAAGGCGTGTGCAGCCAACGTCGCGAGCAACACGAGCAAGCGCAACGGCGCCGACCACTTCGGTGGACCCGGGTCGATGCCGATCAGAGACCACACGAACAGGTACCCGGCCATGGTGAAGTGCATCATCATCAGGACGTGACCGGTGTGCGTGGTCAGCGCGAAGTTGAACGCCGACGTCCAGTAGAAACCCACCAGCGAGCCGAAGAAGATCGCTGCCGCAACAACGGGGTTGGCGAAGAACGCGGCATACCGCGAGTGCACCAAGGCGAGCACAACCTCGCGAGGTCCAAGAGTCTTGTCACGTCGCGCGCTCAGAGCACGAAGGGCGAGGGTGATCGGGGCGGCCAACACCAGAAAGATCGGGATGGCCATCATCAACGCCATGTGCATCACCATGTGCATCGAGAACATCACCCGGCCATAGGCACCTGGGGCGCCATTCGTGACGTAGATCAGCAAGCCCCACCCGATCAACCAGACGGCGGTGCGATGAAGCGGCCACGCGTCTCCTCGGGCGCGCATTCGGGCAACCCCGGCAAGGTAGAGACCGATCGCCAGCAGCGCCGTCAGCAAGGTCAACCAGTTGACCTGCCACACGGTGAAGAACGCGGCGGCGTCCAGCGGAGGCGGCTCGGGGTAGCCGGTCAACAGCTCAGCGGGCGAGGACTGGTCGATCTCCTGCAACTCCGGTGGCGGCGTGCGCGAAAGCGCGACCGAGAGCCCCATCGCCACTGCCATCACCAATGTCTCGACACCAGCAAGTCTGGCGAACGCCCCCGACCGGTCCAGGCCGCCTGCGATCAAACGCTTCCGATGCAGGTAGCCAAAGGCACCGAGGGCTGCGAGGACCAGCACCTTGCCCCAGATCAGCAACCAGTAACTGCTGAGGAGTTGGCCCCACGCCTCGATCGTGTCCAAGGCGAAGAGGGGCCCAGAGAAGGCGACGGCGACGAAGCACCACAACGCCAGGGTGGAGAAGCGCTGCACGGTCGGCGTCAAGGCGCTACCCAGCAAGGGCCGCAGCATGATCAGAGCCAGGAGTCCACCGACCCAGGCGCTGACAGCGATCAGGTGGATGACCATGGCCGTGACCGCAGTCTCGTGCCCCGAAGTGCCACTGGAGTGCCCGGTGTAGGCAACCGGGATCAAGGCGGCGAACGCCCAGGCCGCCGCCCAGGCCAGACCAGCACGAGTGCGCACCAACGACGTGATCACGACCAGTGTGAACACCATGGCGACCTCAATGGTCCACAGCCGCACGAGCTCGAAGTCTTGAACCCCAACGAACAGCTCACTCCAATACCCCGGTCCACCAAGCGCAATCGTGGATACCTCAGCGAAGCCGACCAGCAGTGATGCCAACGCGGCAGCCGCCCACACAGCTGCGGTGATAGCGGCGCAGACAGCGGCGGTTTCACGGCGACGAGAGGTGCGCGACTCCGGAGCGAAGAATCCGCCCACGATGAGCAACCCGACCGTGGTCGCTGCGGCGACGTTATGGACCACTGCGATCACCACCTGACCCCAACGCACAAACGGCCCAGAATCAGCCAGCACCACCGGTTCGGTCGCCCCGCTCAGGGCCGCTGCGGGCAGAGCCAACGCCAGGGCTACCGCGATAACAGCAGCAACCGGCAGCCAGCGAACCCCAGCCCGCGCGCGGTGGATCCCCCTGACTGCACGCCCCCGGGACCCAGCGCGGCGAGGTTTACTGCTCACCGGGATAGACACCCATCCATGCTAGGTCGGTGCCGATTGCGCCAGCGAACCAGCACCGTGGTGTTGTGTCGATCGTGAAGTTGGCAGGGTTCGCTCGAGACTGCGTCGGCGCTTCGGCGACGTTGTGACAGTTGTAGTCCGCCCAATACGGGGCGACATTCGGCTGGACGACAAGACAGCCGTCTTCATCACCGCACATCATCACTTGCTGCACCGAAACGGCGGTCCGCATCTGCACCACATGCGGGGTCCGAAAGTACCACCTCGAATGCGATAGGCACATGCAGATGTCCACCGTCGATGGCTGCCGGAGTGAGAACTCGCGGGCCGAGTGTTGGAAACGGACGGTGAGGATGCGTGGATTATCAGCAGATTGATCGTTGCGGGCTGGCCTCCGTCTGTCGGGTGGCACCGGCTACAGATTATGCGACACCCACCGATGGGCGCGACTAGATCGCGGAGACTAACTCCGTACTAGCGGTGCGAGCTGCAACTGTCTATCCGGATCCGCTCTGCCCGAAAACACGCAGGCAGACACCGAACGTCCTCCCTGTCCTCCAACCCTGTCATGCCCTCCACGCCTTCATGATGACTGGCTGGGACTGGACCGTACCCGTTTTGGTGGACAGGTGGGAAAGTCGGCAGGGTTCTCTGAGAAAGGGAGAACATTATGGGATCGACTCGTCGTCGTTTTACTGATGAGTACAAAGCGAACGCGGTAGACTTAGTGTTGAGCGATAGCCGCGCCGTTGCTGAGGTCGCCCGAAGCATCGGTATCCACGAGATGACATTGGGGAAATGGGTGAAGAAGGCAAAAGACGAGGGACACGTCGCGAGAAAGCCTTTGAGCGAGGACGAACGCGCCGAGCTGGAACGTCTGCGTAAAGAAAACCAACGGTTGCGGATGGAGGCGGAGTTCGCAAAAAAAGTAGCGACCTGGTTCGCGAAAGACGAGCAGTGAAATTTGCTGCCATCGCGGACTGGGCTGACTCAAACTCCTACGACGTGACGTTCATGTGCGACCAACTCGGGGTGTCGACCTCGGGGTACTACAAGTGGCGCGCTGGCACGGTCAGCGCGCCACGAACGCGCCGACGCCTTCTTGACCCGGCAGATCACCACGATCTTTGCGGCGTTGCGTGGTAACCCTGGCGTGCGCCGGGTCCACGCCGAGCTGGCCGCGGCTGGGCACCGGGTCGCCCGCAAACGGGTCTGGCGCCTCATGCGAGCCGCTGGCCTGGCCGGACGCCACCCACGAGCCTGGAAGCGCACTACCATCGCCGGCCAGCGTCCCGTGCCGGCTCCGGACCTGATCGGGCGCGAGTTCCACGCGCAAGCCCCGGACACCAAATGGTGTGGCGACATCACCTACGTCAAGACCTGGCAGGGGTGGGCCTACCTGGCCACCGTCATCGACCTGCACTCCCGCCGGCTCATCGGGTGGGCCCTCGAGGACCACATGCGCACCTCGTTGGTCACCGACGCTTTGGACATGGCCATCACCACCCGCAACCCCGCCCCCGGTGTCATTTTCCATAGCGACCACGGCACACAATTCACGTCAGGTGAATTCGCCCGTTATTGCACCAAGAACCGCATCACCCGTTCCCTAGGAAAGACCGGGATCTGCTTCGACAATGCCGTGGCCGAATCTTTCTTCGCGACCTACAAGAAAGAACTCATCCACACCCGCCCCTGGCCCGACCTTAAAACCCTGAAGAAAGCAACCTTCAGCTGGATCGAGGAATACTACAACCGCACACGCCGACACTCCACACTGAAATACTTGACACCCGTCGAATACGAACTAGGCTATAGAAACATCCACGAACTCGCCGCCTAACCATGTCCACAATAACGGGAACACTCCAGACACCGTGACCACTGGGTGTTTCACCCTGCGGAAAGCCCATTCGTCCGCCTCGTCGGGCACCGTCGTGACAAGGCCGTGGACTCGCCGCGCCCGCACCTGGGTTCGCTCAGAGTGAGCCCCAGGACCCTGCACGGCCTCCCTGTCGCATGCCCCCACGAACACCGATGATGCTTCGGGTCTGTCGAAAGCGGCGAAGTCCAAGTCGATGAGCGCCTGGAAGACGATGTGCTTCCGGAGGTCTCGTTGGGGACCACCAAGAGTCTTCAAAACTGTGTGCCGCAGCAGGATTCAGAGCCCTGAGTAGGAGTGCAGACCAGGGATGTACACGTTCACGATGACGTAGTTCACCACAACGCACGCGAAACCGACGATAGCCAACCAGGTCGCCTTGCGGGTGGTCCATCCTGTCGTCGCCCGGGCGTGAAGGTAGGCGGCGTAGACGACGAAGATAACGAAGGTCCACACCTCCTTGGGGTCCCAACCCCAGTACCGGCCCCATGACTGCTCGGCCCAGATGGCACCGGCGATGAGGGTGAACGTCCACAGCGGAAAGGCCACGACGTGGATGCCGTAGGTGAGCCTTTCCAGCGACTCGGCGCGCGGCAAAGCCGAGGTCCACGCACGGCGCTGATCCGGTCCTGACAGCCCCGCGCGCTTTTCGGCTCGGTCCTGGATGAGGTAGAGCACGGCAACGGCGAACCCAATCACGAACAGCCCCACGGTGAGCGTGGCCACCGTGACGTGGATCACCAGCCAGATGCTGTTCAGCGACGGCACGAGCGCGCTGGCCTCGGTGTACCAGGCGCCGCGGGCGAAGCCGAGGATCAGCAGAACCGGGGCAGCCACGAACAGGCCAAGCCACAGGCGATCTCGACGCAAGCTCCATCCCGAGTAGATCAGCAGCGCGAAGCAACACGCCGCAAGCGCGAACTCGTACATGTTGCCCAGCGGAGCCCGCTGCACGGACAGGCCTCGCATCGCCGTCGCCGCCACCAGCAGTACAGTGGCAACGAGGGTCAGTTGAAGACCCAGTACGCCCCATCGGCGGGAGCCGCCGACCGGCTGCCGACCGTGGTGATCATCTCCACCTGGGTCTGTTGTGGTTGCGCCGGCGTCGAGCTGATCCTCCACCGTGAACTCCTGGCCCGATCCACCGACTCTCACTGAGGATGCCCGGGCTGCCGGATTCTTCGCGCTCGCCGTCTGCACTGCGAGGTGTGCGGCGAAGGCAATCATCGCCACCGCGAGCACTGCCATGGTCGCCCACACACCGATGTCGGATGCGGCGGCCAGTGTGTCGTTCCTCATCGCTGCCTTTCCCTTGCCTCATATTTGATCTCATCGGCTATCCGCTCGACCAGAACCTGCAGGCCCGGGTCACTGCCTTTGACGAGGCCCGCGACCTGCACTCCAGTATGACGTTGTGCCCCGTTGTCGTCCTCGCCGCCCGGAGTCTGTGCGGCGCTCACACGCACGAAGACGCGTCTGCGGCGCACGGCCAGCATCAGCACCAAGCCGATGAGGACTGCGATCGAGCTGATCAGGACCGGTAGGCGGCCTGGGTCATGGCGCATCACCAAGCCACTCCAGCGCACCACGCCATCCAAGGTGACGCTGCCGCGCTCCCCCGGCAATTCGATGGTTTGCCCAGGCTTCAGCAACAGCCGCGTGGCCTCGCCGTCGGCATTGCGCACCGGCTCCATGCCTGCGGTGTCCAATACGTACACGGACTGCGGCGCGCCACCGGGGAACAACTCCCCCTCGAAGACGCCGATCGCCAACTGCGGATCGATCAGGTCGGGGAAGTCGGAGGTCGGGCCCCGTTCGTCATCGAAGCGCGCCGTGGGCAAGAACGCGCCATAGAACCCCATCTCCGGCGCCGATCCGGCCACTTTCACCGCCCCAGTCGAGGTGTAGTTGTCATCTTGAGGCAAGAACGGCACGGCGTCGGAGAAGAGCACTTCGCCAGCCTGGTCCCGGACGGTCACCACCGGTGCGTAGCCGTTGCCCAACAAGTAGATAGACACACCGGAAAGGTGCAACGGGTCGTTCACGGCCAACCGTTGCAGTTGGGCATCGGACCCCACCGGGTCAGCAGTGCTGAACTGCGCGGAGAACTCCCGAGGTGCACCGAATTGTGCCCCGCCTGCTTCGGTTTCGAACTTGACCCTCATCTCCTCCAGGCGCAAGGCGAAGGGTGGAAGGGAGTTCACGTCGACCAACGGGCCGGGGGCCAGCGTGTCGTACTGCGCGGCCGAAGAAGTGAAGGTCGCCCCCTCGGGCAGGATCAGTTCCCCGCGCCACCCCCATAGGTGGCCCACGGCGATCGAGATGATGACGCTGAGCAACCCGATGTGAAAGACCAGGTTGCCGGTCTCTTTGAGGTAGCCGCTCTCGGCTGCGACATCACCGCTGGCCTGACCAGCGAGGTCCTGGGCGCGCACCCGGTAGCGGTGCCGTCGCAAGACCGCGCGAGCGGCTTCGATGACCTCGGCTTGCGCGGCGCTCTCTTGGGCGGGCGCAGCAAGGGGTATCTCGACCACGGTATGGGCAGGCAGCCGGTCCAACCGCCGCGGCACCGCGGGCGGTTGGGCCCTCATCGCAGACCAATGCTGGCGACTTCGGGGGATCAGACATCCGATCAGCGAGATCATCAACAACAGATAGATCGAAGCGAACCACGGCGAGGAGAACACGTCGAACATCTGGAACCTGTCCAACCACGGCCCAAGGGTGGGGTTGTTGCGCAGATACTGCGCCACCAGCGCCGGATCAACACTGCGTTGAGGCCACAAAGATCCGGGAACGGCAGCCACCGCGAGCAGCAAGAGCAGCAGCAGCGCAGTGCGCATGCTGGTGAGTTGACGCCATAGCCACCGCACCCAGCCGATCGGACCCAGCCGCGGCTGGCGAATCGAGGTGTTCGCGCTGGTCTCAGGCGTCAAGGTGTGGCTCATCGCAGCACCATCGTTGAGGAGGACACGAGCCGAGTTTGGATCCGCACGTTCACAGATTTCCCACACGCCGGTGATCAGAACAGACCACCCATATCCAAGCCTTATCGCACGTCCCGCCTGTCATGTGCCATCACCTCTTCCTGGTTCGGGGAGCCGCCTCGGCTCCGATTGCGCCAGCTTCTGGTTCGTTGGTTGTGTGGTGTTACTCGGCGAGCACCGTGCCCATCATTCCGCGGTCTTCGTGGTCCAGAATGTGGCAGTGATAGACGGTTCGACCGCCGAAGTCGTCGAACGCGATGCGCACCGTGACCTGGCTGCGGGGCGGGACGTTGACAACGTCTAGCCACAGGGGCTCAGGTAGTGCCCGACCGTCAGCCTCAAGTACTTGCATGGGCCAGACGTGGAGGTGGAAGGGATGATCCATCTCACTGTCGTTCCCGATTACCCACTCCTCCACGCTGCCCACGGACACACTCTGGTCTATGCGGTCGGCGTCGAACTCGCGGCCATCGAAGGTGAAACGCATCCCCCCATCGTCACCACCCATCATGCCGCCCATGCTTTCCTGGAAGGTCAGCGAGCGGAGCCCTACGACGTCAGCCTGTCGCAGATCGCGAAGGGTCGAAGC
>JBATUU010000045.1:0-2646 GCA_049671385.1 Ornithinimicrobium sp.
TGAAGGACGTCGGGGCGATCGTGGATCTCCAGCTCAGCGGGAGGCTCAGGCTCATGGCCTGCCTCCTTGGGAGAGTCATCTGGGGCGGGTGCCGAAATTCTTTCAAGGACCTGCGCGTTGGCCGATGACGGGTCCTCGCCGGCCGTCAGCATGGCCTTCGTGTCCGATGATCCCTCGCTTGGTGGAGGATCTTCTGTCGAGGCTGTGGCTTCAGTCCACCCGAGGTATTCGCCACAGAAGAGGCAAAATTGTGTGCCCGCTGGGTTGGGCTCGCCACACGCTTCGCACTGGCCCTCGATGGGACTCACCTCCCAGCCTCAGCGGAAGCCGACGCATTGCGGACCGCGAGGGCTCCCTAAACGTCTAAAACTAGTCGATAATGGGAACTGAAGGCGAGCATTCGGAGTTACTTCATGGCAAATCAGTGCAGCGAATGTGGTCAGGCGAACGATGCCAGTGAGTCATTCTGCTCTGCCTGCGGTGCGTTCTTGGAATGGGCTGAACAGCCGCACACTGAGGCACGGGCCAAGACTGAAGTGCCCGCGGATGCGTCACCTGCGAAGCCGGCGTTGGTTCAGGGGACTCCTCAGCCGCCCCCCAGTCGAGGGCATGACGTTGCTGAGGGGCGCGAATTCACCGACCACCGGCCACCGCCGTCCGCTCCTCGCGTTAATGCGGCGATCAGTCGCGGTGCTCACCTAGCGACGCAGCACAATCGTCCTGATCTCGCGGAGCAACTCAACGGAACTCGAGAGGCTCTATCGAAAAAATCCTTTACGGTTGTCGTCGTCGGCGAGTTCAAGCGAGGGAAGTCGACGCTCATCAACGCCTTGCTGCAGGCGGCAGTCTGTCCGGTGGACGCGGACGTTGTCACCGCGGTGCCGACTATCGTGCGCTACGGAAGACGAGCAGGCGTGGTGAAACGCGCTATGGGGTCGGCCGGGAACGATGCCGAAGAGTCAGCGGCATCATTGAGTGAGATTGCCGCGCTAGTCACCGACTCCGGCGACTCGAATCCATCGCAGTTGCGCTCGGTGGAGATTTCGATGCCGCACCGTATGTTGCGCTCGGGGATGATCCTTGTCGATACCCCCGGGGTTGGCGGGTTGGAGTCCGTGCACGGACAACTCACCTTGGGAGCCCTGGCTTCCGCCGATGGGGTGCTCTTTGTCACCGACGCATCCCAGGAACTCACCGGTCCGGAGCTGTCATTCTTAAAATCTACGGTAGACAAATGCCCGCGGACTGCGATGGTGGTCACCAAGACCGACTTGCACGCGCAGTGGCGGCGCATCGTGGCCATAAATGAACGCCATCTGCGAGATGCTGGGCTGGATCTGCCTGTTATGGCAGTGTCGTCATTCTTGCGACTGAGGGCCGCCACTGATGCCGCGCTGACCGAAGAAGCCGGATTCGAACCGTTGGTCCGCTTCCTCGCCACTGAAGTCGTCGCTCCCCAGATGCAGCGTGCCAGCGTAGCGGCCGCAGCGGACGTCATCTTTGTGACCGACCAGCTGAAGCACACAGCCGAGGCGGAGCAGGCAGTGCTGGCCCGACCAGAAGACACTGACGAGGTGGTTAACAAGCTGACCGCGGAAAGACGCGAGATGGGGGCTCTCACGGCTGCCTCGGCCACCTGGCAACAGACGCTCGCCGACGGCGTGCAAGATCTCGTGGCCGATGTGGAGCATGACTTGCAGGGTCGATTGCGCTCGGTCCTTCGTGAAGTGGAGGGGGTTATCGAGGAGGGGGACCCCAAGGATGCGTGGCACGACACGGAGTTGTGGCTGCGTCGGCAGGTGGCGGAAGTCGCAGTTCAAAACCGGGACTTGTTGCTGAGTCGTGCAGACGAACTAGCGTCGAGAGTCGCTGCTGACTTCGACCTCATCGGTGACAGCGACCTCACAATTACCGGCCATGACACCCGTGCTGCAATTGCGGACATTAGCCTGGCTGACTCGTCAGTGATCTCCAGTAAGCCAGGGCGGATAGGTTTGGCCATGGTAGCTGTGCGCAGCACGGCGTTCATGCCAATGCTTGTCTTCGGAGCCGCCCCCGTCTTGGGAACGTTCCTCTTGCCCGTGGGACTGACCGCTGTGGTGCTCAGTGCTGGCCTCGGGGGCAAGGTGGTCAAAGACGAAGCCAAGCGACAGCGGACACATCGGGAGCAACAAGCCAAAGCGGCTGCCCGGCGATTCGTCGACGAGGTTGCCTTCGTGATGAACAAAGAGTCCAGAGACGGGCTACGAGACACTCAGCGACGACTGCGCGACGACTTCGCCGCCCGCGCCGCGATGCTCTCGCGCTCCAGTCAGACGGCATTGGATGCTGTCAACCGCGCCGCGCACTTGAGCCCGGCCGAGCGAGACGCCCGCGCCGAGGCTCTGAGTCGAGAGGCCAAGCAGTTGGATCTTGTGACACTGGGCGTTGCTGGAGCGGCGGGCGTCAGGCAGGGAGCATGACCTCAGCCCATTCGACGCCCGACGATACGTGCGCTTCCCCCGTCATCCAGATCATCGAGGAAGCCACCCAACGGGCGCATACGCCCGAGTTGGCGAAGGAATTTCGCGACATCCAACAACGGTTGACCGGACCAATCCGGTTGGCTATCGCGGGCAAGGTCAAGGCGGGCAAGTCGACGCTACT
>JBATUU010000046.1:0-3067 GCA_049671385.1 Ornithinimicrobium sp.
GTCCATGTCAGTCAGCCATGCGGTGACCTCTACGTTGTCAGTCATGCCTTCATCTTGCCTTGCGGGGGCGCGTTGCGGAGGACGAATCCATCGACACGGCACGCCGTGCCCATCGGCGCATCGTGGCGCCCGTCAAGGCGTCAGCGTGTGGACTTCCGACGTGAAGTGACTGAGCAGATCGCGGTCGATGTCGACGCCGAAGCCAGGGCCGGTCGGCACATCGACGACCCCGTCGTGCATCACGATCGGCTCGGTCACGATGTCTTGGGCATAGAACCGGTCTGAGCCGGAGATATCGCCGGGCAAGGTGAAACCGGGCATTCCGGCCAACGCGGCGTTGGCCGCTCGTCCGATCCCGGTCTCCAACATGCCGCCGCACCACACCGCAATGCCATGTGCTCGGCAGAGGTCATGAATGACCCTGGCCTGCAGATATCCACCGACCCGCCCCGGCTTGATGTTGATCACCGCCGCTGCCCGCATGCTGATCGCGTCTGCCGCGGCCTCGGCAGAGATGATCGACTCATCCAGACACATGGGTGTCCTCATCAAGGCTGCCAACTCCGCGTGCTGGCGAATATCGGCCTCACCCAGCGGTTGTTCGATCAGCAAGAGGTTGAAGTCGTCCAAGTGGCGAAGGTGTGGGGCATCGACCAAGGTGTATGCGGCGTTGGCATCGACCTGTAGCGGCAGATCCGGGCCGAACTCCTCGCGGACGGCTGAAACCGGCCCAAGATCCGCGCCAGGCTTGATCTTCAACTTGATCCGCGCATACCCGGCATCGACGTACCCCCTGACGGCCCGCACCATGTGGGTGGGCGAGTCCTGAATCCCGACGGACACGCCTGAGGGCACTGAGGTCGCGGTGACACCGAGGTATGCAGCGAACGAGGTGTCCGTGGAGCGTAGTTGGGCATCGAGTACAGCCATCTCGATCGCCGCTTTGGCCATCGGATGGCCGACGAGGTGCTCCAAGTGGTGGGCGACAGACTCGGCGCGTAGATCGTCGATGCCGAAGAGTCGCGGCGCGATCCAGCGGCGGGTGACCTCAGCCGCGCCGTCCAGGTACTCAGCTGAGTACAGCGGAGCCTCCATCGCCACACTCTCGCCCCAGCCGTGCACCCGGCCGGCCGGTGTGTCGGCGACGACTTCGACGATGTAGGTGTATTTCGTCTTCGAGGTGCCGAAGGAGGTGGTGAACGGGGCTACCAACGGCATCTCGACGTGATGAAGTCGGATTTCGCGCACCTTCATCGCGGCTGCTCAGCTGTGGTGGACTTCGTGGCGGTGGGAGCGCTGAGGATGTAGCGACCAGGGCGTTCGACCCCGGCAACCTGCCAACCCTGGTCCAGCAGCGGAACGAAAACGGCTCGGCTCGCCTTACGCCATGCTTGGGCGGCGGCTGGATCGGTGCGGCGCAGACTCTCGATGTCACCGGGGATAGCGATCTCCACTTCGGTGCACTCGGGCGGAGGCTGCGCTGAGGGCTCGCCCGGCCTATCCGCTCGAGCAGCGAGGGCGATATGGCGTTGCCGAGTGGTGTGGCGGGATGTCCCGGGGGCACCTGTGCGGTTCCACACCCGCCGCTCCTGCGTCGCCCGGCTCGCCGACTGCAGGTTCCAGGTCATCATCATCCGGTCAGAGCCCTGACCAGCATTGAGACCATCGACCATCGAGCCATAGTGGTCGGGCAGGTATGCGGTGGCGCGGGCGCCGATCGTGTCCAAGTTGAAGAACGCGTTGCGCGCCACCAGCGGGTCGAAGGTCCAGGTGATCTGCTCGACGCCGCGTTCTCTGCACCACCGCCGTTGGTGCATCTTCAGGGCGCGGCCAATGCCTCGCCCGGCCCATCGCCAACTGACGCCGGTGATGTGGGAGTGCAACGGTGTCCCCGGGGGGCCGAAGAAGCCGACACTGGCCGCGATGTCCTCGCCGGATCGGGGTGAATGCGCCAGCGCCACATAACAACCGCTGTGTGCGTAGGCCACGAGCGTGCTGACTTCGAGCACATTGACGCCTTCTGGCATCTGCCACACCTCGTTCAGCACGGCTGCCACCCGATGACAGTCCGCGGCGCCTGTGGCTACCTGGATCTCGAAGTCAGGCAGAGTCATGTCCTCAGCGCTCCTCTGCGTGGGAATCGCCGCACCGAGGGCGGTTGAGCAGACGGTGGATCAGGGCGGCCAACATCGCGGTGCGTTCGGGGATCGGCTCGATCAGCGCATGTTCGTGATCCGCGTGGGCTCCCGCGCCGACCGCGCCGAGTCCGTCCAGGGTGGGAGCACCCAGACCTGCGGTGATGTTGCCATCGGATGCACCGCCGACGTCGGCAGCTTCGGGCGTCGGCACCTCAAGCTCACCGCAGACCTGCGTCAGCTCGGCATACAGGCCCATCGAGTGCTCGCGTTGCAATGGCGGACGGTTGATCCCACCGCTGACCTGCAAGGTGGCACCAGCCTGGGTGGGATGCAGGGACCGCATCGCTTGATCGACACGACGCTGCTCTTGCTCGGTCCAGGCGCGGGAGTCAACATCGAGGTATGCCGTGGCGGGCACCGTATTGCTGCTGCTGCCACCGCCCATCGTGGTCGGCACAACGCTCGTGCCGGCATCGTCGTCCGCCAACTCGGCGATGTGCAACAACTGGTGGGCCAATTCCACCGCGGCATTGATGCCGTTGCGAGGCTCGAGCCCGGCGTGCGCGGCTCGACCGTGGGCAGTCACCCGGTACGTCGAGGCGCCCTTGCGACCGACTTTGACCGCTCCGCCGTCAGCACTGGCTTCCAGGACAAGAACAGCCGGAGCCACCGGAGCATCCCTCGCTCCGGTCCTCTGTGTGCTCGTGACTTCCGTTCCGCTGACCTCACCGATGATCAGATCGCGAGAGGTCTGCGATCCGACCTCCTCGTCACCGGTGACCAGGATGTTGATGCCGGTCGTCGGGCTACCCGTCTCGTGCAGGATCGCCACGGAATGCACGGCCATGACCAAGCCTGTCAACATGTCGAACGAACCAGGACCACGTAGGACTCCCTCGGAGTTGGAGAACGGCAGCCGCTCGAGCGTG
>JBATUU010000047.1:0-2918 GCA_049671385.1 Ornithinimicrobium sp.
CGCCGGGTGTTTGCTGCCCTGTTGGTTGGGGCTGCCGTATGGCTAGCGTTGAGCGCTGCAACCGCAGATCCTGCGGGACAACTGGCGCAGGTGGTTGTTGCTGCCGACGACGTGGCCATCGGCACAACACTGAGTCGTGATGATGTTGAGTTGGTCTCGCTGCCGGAATCTGCGGTGTCGACGCGGGCTTCCAGCGCTCCGGCCGATTGGGTCGGCAAACGGATAGTGGTTCCGCTGCGGCGTGGGGACATCGTGACCTCGACCCACGTCAGCCTCGCCGCGATGGCACAGGGCCAACCCCCGGGACACGTTGTCGTTCATCTCCCCCTGGGCAGCCCAGCCTTGGCTCGGGCTGCGGCACCTGGCACACGGGTCGATGTCATGTCGACCCTGGATGGCGTCGTCCTCGCCGACGATGTGGTGGTCCTCGACAATGGGCGTGGGGCCGGCGCCGACGAGCGCGAGGGCCCTGGTGTGTTCGTGGTGGTCGATCATGCTGAGGCTGCCGCGATCACTTCTCACGGTGCGCAGACCTCCGCGGCAACGCTCGCCGGCACCGCGATCACCGTGGCGCTACGTCCCTAACCTTCATCGGCGAGGTCCCTAACCTTCCTCGGCAAGCCATCGGTATTCCCTCCTACGTTCTGCGCCGTTTCGCGTGCATTCCCCGGTTGCTTCGTGGCTTGGCCAACGGGTCTTTGAGGTGACACCGGGCGGTGCGTATCTTGTGCGTGGCGTTCCCACTTGGGCGTCCTACAGATACCCCGTTGAGGAGCACCGTGTTAAAGGGATTTAAAGAGTTCATCATGCGTGGCAACATCGTCGATCTCGCGGTGGCTGTTGTCATCGGGACGGCATTTGCTGCAGTGGTCGACACGATTGTTTCGTCGCTGATCAGTCCACTGTTGGCGCGTATCGGTGGGGCGGAAGTGGGCGCATTCGGCATCCAGTTGGGTGCGGACGGCAATATGGCGACTCTCATCAACATCGGAGCCATCATCAATGCCTTGGTGATCTTCACGCTCACTGCAGCCGTGGTGTACTTCGTCATCGTTGTCCCGATGAACAAAATCGTTGCGACGCGTCGCGGCGACGAGGAGCCCGAGGCCGAAGAAATCCCCGAGGACATCCTTGTGCTGCAGGAAATCCGCGACCTGCTGAAGCAGCGCAACGTATAGCGTCGTCGCGATCAGGGGCATCGGCCACTGCATCTGAATGCTCCTTGCTCGCGGGCCCTCAACCAGCCGGCGCTTGGAACTACTCCCAGTGGGGTGGGCGCTGCTCGCGCCACCACGCTTCCGCACTATCCGTATCTGGTGGCTGCGTGACCCCGTCATCTTCTTCAGTCCCCGGCGCCGTTACGCCTTGGCCGCAGTCGCGACGTTCATGCTCAGGGACACCGTCCGTGGCTGGGCGTTGGGCACGGCGAGGTCCGCTCGACGTGTCACGATGAGCGGGCCGGACCTGTCGTGCAGCGGGGGTGGGCTCCTGCGCCGGGCTCACGATGGTGCGGCGACGTCGCGCGAGGCCTGACGGACCGACAGCACCAGGGCCGCCACCTCTCGGGCCGGATCGCGGAACAAATTTGTCGATAGCACTCGGATCGGTGACCACCCCAGCTTGGTGAGCTGGTCACTGCGCAACCGGACATTGTCGCGCCCCGGCGGGGCCTCACGTGGCTCGATGTCAAGGTCGATTGCCACCAGCAACCGGCCCGGGCGGTTGGGGTCCTCGATCCCGATGGGCACGGCATACCGCCCCGTGCCGATCGGTGCTCGCACGATCAGCCCTTCGCTGCGGAGTCGACCTATCAGATCCACAATCAGCGGGTGCGTGCTCGGCGGATCGTAAACGAGCCCCGTCACTTCGGCGGCAGCCATCGCTTCACAGTCGACCGTGATCACGGTGACCGATCGTCGAGCCGCCGCAAGCACTGTTGCCACGTCGCGTGCCTTGGCTTTTTCTGGGGCGTCCCGGACCCAGATGCACCGGTCCCGTTCGGCACCCGACCAGGCCTCCAACGTGCCACACCACATCGGCGGTGTCGCCGTGTCGGTCAGTGCTGCACGCAGGGCTGGATTGGCAACAGCAGCCTCACGCACCTGCGCCCATACGCGCGCCGCACCGGCGGCTGTGTCAGTGAGCACGACCAGGGAGCGCGCGGGCCGGCGCAAGAGGTGGTCGATCACGCTCGCCACTGCGGTTGGCACCACATCTGCCATCTCGGGCACCAACCGCCGCCCGCATCGGGCGGCTGGCCACACGCCAGGGAAAGCTTCGACTTCAACGTCAGCCTGGTGGCCCAACGGCATCACCAAACGCTGATCAACCGCCCGATAGTGGGTGGCGAAGGTGCGCACCGGCAGCACAGCGCGCGCGTGCTCCAACAGCGACGACGGGCGGACTTGCGATGGCTCGGCTGAGCCCGGAGCACTCGTTGCGCCCGCGACATAGCTGAAATCTTGTGGCCCGTGACGCATGCCATCACCCACGATGAGGGCCTGACTTGAACGGCTGAGTGCCTCGATGCATACCGGCACACGAGTCCGCCCTGCCTGTTCGATCACAACCAAGTCGACCCGGAACTTAGCGGGCAAAACTCTCGGCAGGGCGAGTGGGCTGGCAACGAGCACTGGGCGTAGCGCCCTGATCACGTCCGGGCTGCGAGCGATGACGGCGCGCACATCGTGAGCGTCGGAGGCTGCAGCGGCCGCGAGCGCCTTCACCTGAGCTGGGTGGGCCGCCACAGCCCTGGCTAGACGCCGAGCATAGGCGCGTTGGGCGCGGGCGCGATTGCTCTTCAGGTGATTGCGGTCGGCAATCCGCAACTGGCGGGCCGCGGCGACAACGCGCGGCGTCGGTGGGGTTGCATCCTGCTGCACCGCGCAGATGTGGTCCAGCAGCGAGGTCTGGTAGAC
>JBATUU010000048.1:0-2168 GCA_049671385.1 Ornithinimicrobium sp.
GGAGGCTTCGTCGTAGGTGTAGACCTCTTCGCCACCGATCCATACCCGCGAGGGTCGTGACTCAAAGACGAGAGGGTCGCCGGTCCACAGCACCACGTCGGCGTCCTTGCCGGGCTCAAGCGACCCCACTCGCTCGGCGACGCCCATCACGGTTGCCGGGTTGAGGGTGATAGCGCGCAACGCTGCGTCACGATCCATTCCCTCCTTGACGGCGAGAGCGGCCTGGGTCACGAGGTGCTCGATCGGCACCACGGGGTGGTCGGTGATGATCGACACATCGACACCCGCACGATCGAGAATGCCCGGGCCCTTGGCGGTGCGTTGACGCACTTCGACCTTCGAGCGGCTCACGATCATCGGACCGTAGAGCACCGGGATCGAACGTTGCGCCAGCAGGTCTGCGAGCAGATAACCCTCGGTGCCGTGATCCAGCACGAGGTCGTAGCCGAACTCCTCCGCGATCCGCAGTGCAGTGGCAATGTCATCCGCCCGGTGACAATGCTGGCGCCACGGGATCTGCCGATCCAGCACCTGAATCAGCGCCTCATGCGTGAGATCGCCAGCGACCGGCGCCACGGCGGGGTCTTGGGTGGCCGCCCTAGCGTGCAGCGAGGCCTGGTGGGCTCGGGCTGCTGTGAAGGCTTGGCGCAGCGTCAGAGCGACGCCCAGCCGGGTCGAGGGTGTCTTGTTCTGCTCGCCATAGATGCGTTTGGGGTTTTCGCCGAGTGCGGACTTCACCCCCGATGGCGATCGCAGCACCATCTCGTCGACATATCGGCCGTAGCACTTCAACGCCACCGTCAGGCCCCCGATCGGGTTGCCCGATCCCGGGTTGACGTTCACGGATGTGACCCCCCCGGATAAGGCGTCATCGAAGCCGATATCGGCCGGGTTGATGGCATCGATCGCTCGCGCAGCCGCCATCACCGGGTCGGTCATCTCGTTCGTGTCTTCGCCAGCCCAACCCTCGCCCTCCTCGGCCACGCCCAAGTGCACGTGCGCGTCAACGAAGCCCGGCAGGACCCATCCGCCATCGACGTCGATCACCTCAACCCCTGCCGGGATAGCTACCTCAGGGCCCAGCGCTGCGATCGAAGATCCTTCGATCAGCACGGTGCCGGTGAACGGCGCGCCGGAAATCGGGACAACATGAGCAGAAGTGAGTGCAATCGACATGCGACAAGACTAGGCAGAGTGTGAGGCATCCCTCACCACCACAGCAGGATCGTTGCCGTCAGACCCTTGTGAAAGCGCTACAACACCTGGGAACATAGTGGCATTGCTCGTTGCTGTGTGAACAGCACGTTACGCCGAACGCAGTTGTGTTGCGCTGGCGTTACAGCGAACAACACGCCGATCACAAGGGGGTGGATGCACATGGCGACATGGTGTCACCCCTGCGCAAACGGCAGGCAAGGAACAGCGTGAGCGGTGACTACGTTACATCAGGAGCGGCAATGGGATGAAACCCGCCACCCCTGAAAGGCCGCAGGCTTACGAGGACTATTCACTATCCCGCGACATCGATGGACCGCTCCGGTTGATCGAGTCGAGAGGCATTATTAAGCATCGAGGAGTACCACCATGGATTGGCGCAGTCGCGCTGCCTGCTTGGAAGAAGACCCTGAGCTCTTCTTCCCGATCGGCAACACCGGACCAGCCTTGGCACAGATCCAAGAGGCCAAGGCCGTATGTCGGACCTGCCCAGTGATCGATACATGCTTGAAGTGGGCGCTCGAGACGGGCCAAGATGCTGGCGTATGGGGTGGTCTCTCCGAGGATGAGCGTCGCGCATTGAAGCGGCGCAAGGCACGCGCCCGCAGGGCCGGCTAGGACTGCTGGACGGTAGGCAGTGTCAGACTTCACCGGTTCGCGGTGGGAGAGCGAGCGCTGCCGTCTCCGGCCCCGAGGACTCGGTCAAGGGTCGGAGTCGGGCTGTGAGGATGACGCTCGTGCCGTGGGGGGATCGGCTCTTCCAGTCCAAGGTGCCACGCAGATCCGTCAGTAGGGACTCGACGATCTGTATCCCGAGCCCTCGCGACTGCGGACCTTCCTGTTGTTGGGGCAACCCCACCCCGTTGTCGCTGACCCGAACCGTCAGTTCGTGACCGAGCTCGCCGCTGGACCGCTGCGCCCAGACCTCCACCACTGCCTCCTCGGGTGCAGTC
>JBATUU010000049.1:0-1788 GCA_049671385.1 Ornithinimicrobium sp.
GGTCACCGCCAGCCCGGCGGATGTGCGCGTCCTTCTTCGGTGCCTTGTAGATCAGCGTCTCGCGCGGACGGTCGTCGGTGTCCTCCACGGGCACGACCGCGTCGGCGCCCTCAGGCATCGGGGCTCCCGTCATGATCCGCCAGGCACGCCCTGTGATGTGCGCGTGCTGGGCAGTGTCGCCAGCTGGGATGTCGCCATTGACCTTGATCGTCACCGGGTTCTCGGCGTCAGCTTCGGCCACCTCCTGCGCACGCACCGCATATCCATCCATCGCGGAGTTATCGAAGCGCGGCAGATCAACGGCGCTGACGATGTCGCGCGTAGCCACCAGTCCGACCGCGCGGTCCAACGGCAACCGCACCTCCGGGTTCGACGTGACCTGATCGAGGATCGATTCGAGGTGCTCGGCAACGCTGATCACTGCTGGCCCCCTGCTGGGTCAATTGTGTCGGAGGTGTAGTCATGGAGCCAGGCGCTGAAGTCCTCGCCCAACTCGGGATGGGCGGCACCCAGTTGCACCACGGCCTTGAGGTAGTCCAAGCGGTCACCTGTGTCGTATCGCCGGCCCCGGAAGACAACCCCGGTCATCCCGGATCCTTCGCCGGTCGCTGTGGCCAACGTAAGCATGGCGTCGGTTAACTGGATCTCCCCGCCGCGTCCGGGCTCGGTGGTCTCCAGCGCTTCGAAGATGCGCGGATGCAACACGTATCGTCCGATCACAGCCAAGTTCGACGGTGCATCGGCCGGGTCCGGCTTCTCGACCAGACCAGTCACCGTGACAACGTCCTCACCCGCAGCGCCTGCCTCGATCGCAGCGCAGCCATAGCGGTCGACATCTTCGGGCGGCACCTCCATCAACGCCACGACGGAGCCACCACGCTCGCGCTGCACCTCGATCATCCGCTCCAACAAGTGGTCTCGCTCATCAATCATGTCATCGCCGAGCAGCACCGCGAACGGCTCGTTGCCGACGTGGGACCGCGCACACGACACGGCGTGACCCAAGCCGCGGGGTTGGCCCTGACGGACAAAATGCACCTCGTAGTTGCTACTCGCCGCGATCTTGTCCGCCCGCTGCTCATCCCCTTTGCGCTCCAACGCCGCCTCAAGCTCAAAATGACGGTCGAAATGATCCTCGATCGCTCCCTTGCCGCGGCCGGTCACCATGACCACGTCGTTCACGCCGGCTCGGGCTGCCTCGGTGACGATGTATTCGATAGCCGGGGTGTCGACGACTGGCAACAACTCCTTGGGCACCGCCTTAGTGGCCGGCAGGAATCGGGTGCCCAACCCGGCGACCGGGATCACGGCCTTGCGCACTCTCGGGGACTCAGCACTCGTCATGGGTCGATAGCCTAATCCTGCTTGGCGTCGGGGCTGTCGCGGTGGACACTGAGCCAGTGAGCGAGCAGGACACAGGCGACACAGTCGTCAACGCCAAGGCAGCAGCGCGCAGGGCGATCCGAGCAGCTCGGCGGGAACGGCTCAGCCGTAGCGGGGCCGCCGGGCGCGCTGCGGATGCAGCAGCACTTGCCGAGCACGGTATGGCATGGCTGGCCGACCGTGAGCGCCAACTGGGGCGCTCCGTGACCTGCGTGACGGCATACGAAGAGATGGCGACCGAGCCTCCGATGACTGACTTCATCCACGCTCTGACCGCCCGTGGCATCACGGTGTTGGTGCCGGTGACCTTGCCCGAGGGCGTGCTGTCGTGGCGAGCGGCTGATCCCGAGCGCCGAGATAATCCGATGAACTCCCACGGCAATGATCTCGACGACGGGAGACACC
>JBATUU010000050.1:0-2170 GCA_049671385.1 Ornithinimicrobium sp.
CTTCGGAGCAATGAGGCCGGTGCCGCACGCCACCGCACCGTCGACAGTCCTGCGCGTTGCCTTTCGTTCAGCCCCAAGCGTCCTCGGTGGTCAACATCGGTAGACAGGCGAACCCGGCGGGTGTAGAAGTTTGGCTACCGCGTTGCCGGCAAGCACGCCGGCCCGTGCACTGCCATCGATGGTCCCCGACGATCGAGGTGTCCCTGCCAGGAGGTCGCGACGTGAGCCCACCGGCGCTACCTCTGATGGGCCGCACGGCCCTGCAGCAGGAGCTGGGTGACCTGGTGAGGCAGGGTCGCTCAGTGTTGCTGCGAGGTCCCGCAGGCGTGGGCAAGACCCGGCTGGTCGCCGAGGTATGTCGTGAACCCGGGGTTGCGAAACGTCCGCTGGACCGGCTGCTCGGCAGCGCTGGTGGTGCCGCACTGCACCTGAGCACATTGGCTCCGCTCGGTCCGCCGGATGTCGTCGCACCCGATGACATCGCCGCCGTGCACGGCCACTTCCTTCGGCGCTGGCGCGAGCGGGGCGGACCGGATCTCCCCGCCCTGGTGTGGCTCGACGACGCCCAGCACGTCGACCCGCTGTCGGCGGCAATCCTGCGCCAGGCCCTGGTCACCGGGGTGATCCAACTGATCGGGACGCACCGCACCACCGAGCCCCTAGGTGAGTCAATGACGGCCCTGCATACCGAGGCTCTCCTCGACCTGGTCGTAGTACCACCGCTGGATCGCGGGGCCGCCGACCGACTGGCCAGTGCGGCGGCTGCAGCCGAGCTGACGTCGACTGTGCTGGACCGGGTGCACGACTTGGCCGCCGGAAACCCACTGTTCATCCGCGAGATTGCCCGCGATGTTGGGGCGGGAGACGACTCGGTCATATTGGGCCGGCTTGAGATGATTGTAGGCCGGCCCGTCATGGCCCTTCCCCCTAGGTGCCGGCACACCCTCGAGTTGGTCGCGGTCGCCGAGCCGATCCCGGAGCGGCTGCTTTCCCCATACCAGGAGGACGTGCGAGAACTGCGACAGCGTGGATTCGTAATGCGGCAAGGGGAGAGCGACCTTAGGGTCGATCACCCGTTGCGCCGAGCCTGGGTGCTCCTCGAGTTGGGAACCTCCCGAACCGTGGTGCTGCGCCAGTTGCTGGATTTGGTGGACTCTCAGGGCCTCACCGACACCATCGACCCGGTCGCGCAACTCGACTGGCAGCTGCAAGCAGGAAGGACACCAGAGGCGGACAATCTCCAGCGCGCCACCCGACACGCCATCGCCCGCCTGGACGGCCCCACCAGCCTTCGGTTCGCGGCCGCGATGACCGGTCCAACAGGTGAGCTGCTGCGCGGTGAAGCGCTGGTGATCTCAGGCCGGCTCCACGAGGGCTTAGCAGTGCTCGCCGACGTGGCGCGCGCTGGCCCGATCGAGGCACGCGTGGAGGCCGCCTACTGGCAAGCGCGCTACCTCGGGATCATGCTCGGCGAATACCCACGGGCCCAGGCAGCCCTGGACGCCGTCGATGTGCCCGAACTACCTCCGTCAGCCCGGCGGGTAGTCTTCGCCGGGCGACTGTGGCTCTGGATATTCGGACCGGTCAGCGACCCAGAGGCGCTGGACTCCGTGACGGACCTGCTCGACGCCGCACCTCTCGACGAGGCCGCGTTCGAGGTGGCCATGACGGCCGCATCGCTCACGTATCACACGCGAGATCCTGAGCACGCGCGCGTTCTCATCGGTCGACTGCGTCTGATGCAAAACGCCTTAAGAGTGAGCGACGACGCGCTCTGCCGGGCTAGCACGGTCCATGCCTGGTGGCACATCGCCCTCGGCGATGTCCCGGCCGCCCTCCGCGCAGAACAGGAGGGTTGGGACCTCGCAAAACGCTCAGGCAACGTCCAAAGCCGTTCGCTAATGGCCGGTAGCGCGGGCCTCCTCGTCGCCCAGACTGGGCGTGTCACCGAGGCACTGCACATCAGCGGCGCAGCCCGCAATTTGCCCGACACGGCCGACTGGTTCCAGTACCGGCGGCTGGCTGAGGCGGTCCACCTGGGCAATTTGTGCCTGGCCGGCCGAGTGGCCGAGGTCGGACGGCTGCCCGAGATGCCGGCGACAGGGACGCTCCAGCGGCATCCTGACCTGTACCCCCTCTTCCTTGCCCGTGCCCGTCACCTGCACGAACA